>DAOVQI010000005.1 GCA_030628785.1 Bacteroidota bacterium | reverse complement strand
CCGAAAACCCTGCATTATTTGGTCCAGTGAATGTTTATCTCGAATCAGAGTCTCCAATTATTAGCCAATATGGTAAGCCTGAAGGGGGACTCGTTTTTTCCGATAAACTAATCGATGGTTCTACCTATGAATTATCCTTTGACCTGTTTTTTTATCCTTATGGTTCTGATTCATTGAGCACATTTATACACTTCTTTTTGCAATCAATTTCTGAGAGTTACTATTATTACGTAGTATCAAAGGCAATGCAGGAAGAGCTTACGGACAATCCTTTTGCTGAACCCGTTCAGGTTTACAATAATATTGAAGGCGGTTTGGGAATTTTTGGCGCTTATAGTTCATCAGTTGATTCATTCAGGTTGGACTTCTCCTTCGAAACATATCCAAATAATGAGTGGGAATTTTAATAAGGAATCATCATTATGGATATCAGAATGAAATACAACTTGCGCTGGTTTTATTCACTTTTATTTTTAATAAGTTACCCGGTTTTCGGCCAGGATTATACTGTTAGTGGTTTTATTGAGGACTTTGAAACAGGAGAAAAACTAATCAATGCCAATATTTACTCTTCTGAAACACAAAAAGGCACAATAAGCAATAATTATGGATTTTACAGTATAACTCTTCCTGCCCGAAATATCCGGATACATTATTCATACGTGGGTTATAAAGGAATCACCAGGGAGTTCTTACTAAATAAGGACACCCTAATAAATATTGCATTGGAAACATCAAATCTCCTGGAAGAGATAGAGGTCAGGGCAAACAGTATTCAATCGGATGTTGAATCTTCCCGGATGAGTATGAATAGAATTCCGGTTGAAACAATAAAAGGGTTACCGGTGTTATTAGGTGAAATCGATATTATTAAAACCATACAATTACTTCCCGGAGTTCAATCAGGAGCGGAAGGAACAAGCGGATTTTATGTTCGCGGGGGTAGCCCGGATCAGAATTTAATCCTGTTGGATGAAGTTCCGGTGTATAACGCCAATCACCTTTTTGGCTTTTTTTCTGTTTTCAATAACGATGCAATTAATACGGTTAATCTTACTAAAGGAGCATTTCCGGCAAGATATGGTGGCCGGTTGTCTTCCGTTTTAGACATTCGAATGAAAGAAGGTAATAAAAGCAGGATAAAAGGATCGGGTTCTGTTGGAATTATTTCATCCAAATTAACATTGGATGGTCCGGTTAATGATAAAACCACCTTTCTAATCTCCGGCAGGAGGACGTATATTGACCTGCTGGCCCAGCCTCTCATTAAGTATTCAACCCAAAATGATTATGATAAGTTTAAAGCCGGATATTACTTTTATGATCTTAATGCAAAAATGAATCATACCTTTTCGAACAAAAGCCGGTTGTACCTGAGCACCTATCTTGGAAAGGATAAAGCTTATATGACCTCGGAAGAGACAGATGTTGCTTACTATGATAAAATTAAATTCGGATTGGGTTGGGGAAACATCACCACTGCATTGCGTTGGAATTATTTGTTTAATGACCGTTTATTCAGTAACACAACCATTACATTCAGCCGTTACAAATTTATGACAAAAGTCAACGAAGCTCATTCTTTTGAGGAAAACACACCGGTTGAAGAATTTAGTTTCACGTATTCTTCCGGAATAAAGGATTTTGCCGGCAAGATTGATTTTGATTATATCCCTTCAACAAATCATTACATTAAATTCGGGACAAATATCATACAACATACATTTAATCCGGGTGTCGCTGCGTATTATGCGTCTGGAATAAATGGATCCACTGAAAATGTGGACACTACGTTTGGAAACAAAAAAATAATGGCTGATGAATTTTCGGCTTATATCGAAGATGATTTGAAAATAAGCAGCCGCTTCAAAGCTAATTTAGGTTTACATTTTTCAGGTTTCAGGGTTGAAAACAAATTCTATAATTCTCTCCAATTCAGGTTTTCAGCCAGATATCTTTTAAATAAAAAATGGTCTGTTAAAGGGGCATATTCTGAAATGACTCAATACATACATCTCCTGACCAATGCATCCGTTGGCTTGCCTACTGATTTATGGCTTCCGGTTACCGGAAAAATAAAACCGCAAGAATCAATGCAGGTTGCTTTCGGATCGGTTTATGCCCTAACTCAAAGTATTGATCTTAGCGTGGAAGGATTTTATAAAGAAATGAACAACCTGATTGAATACAAAGAAGGTGCAAGTTTTCTTACAATGGATGAAGATTGGCAGGATAAGATTGAATCAGGAAAAGGCTGGGCTTACGGAGTTGAATTATTGTTACAGAAAAAACTGGGAAAAACAACCGGATGGTTGGGATATACACTGTCGTGGTCGGAAAGACAATTTGAAAATATAAATTTCGGAAAACGCTTTCCGTATAAATATGACCGGAGGCATGATATAAGTATTGTTATAACACATAGGTTTTCAGATCAGTTTGATGCAGGTCTTACCTGGGTGTATGGGACGGGAAATGCAATTACTTTACCAACTGAAAAGTATGCCGGATTATTATCCCGGACTTATGGTGATTATTATTATCCTGTTGAATATTATGAATCAAGAAATGGCTTTCGGATGGCTTCATACCACAGGCTTGACATAAGTGCTAATTTTCATAAACAAAAAAAATGGGGTAAACGTACCTGGCGAATAGGGGTGTATAATGCTTATAGCCGCCAAAATCCGTTTTTCTTGTATTTCGATACTATATTTAAACATGGCGAACCAAAGGAAGTTCTCAAACAGGTCAGCCTTTTCCCGATCATCCCTTCCATTAGTTTTAGTTTTGAATTCTAAACATTCCCTGCAACTGCCACAAGTCATGTTCTTCGTTCTCTGCTACAAACACAAAATTCTCCTCCTTAGATAAGGAGGAGTACCCCGGCGATAGCCGGGGGGAGGTGGTCTGACCAATTATTTCCTTAATTTTATGTCTACCACCCCGTCCCGCCTCCCGAAACCCGATAACTATCGGGTTCGGGACGGCGGGACACCCCTCCTGTCAAGGAGGGGAATATTTGTGTTGGTGCATATAGCCGAATACAATTCGGCTCTACATTTCGCCCTGTCTTGTCCTGATATTTATCTATAGGTTAAATATAAAAATTCGAAATTACTCGTTCCTACAATCTAACACACATGCCACTCCCCGAAAAAACGGGACAGGCGTGAGGTTTTGCTGCGCAAAACGTTCGATATCCGAAATCCGGAATCCGAAATTCTGTCTTTCACTATCCCTTCTACTTCTCAAATTATTCTATAGCATCAGGACTCTGTTTCCGGAACAGCAATTTTGCCCATAAACATGATTGCCCCGGTGTATTTTTCTTTTATTATGAAAATGAAAGGATGATCGGCTCTGAATTCACTTGAAGGTCCAGCGCTGGTTGCTACGGTCACCACAGTTACAGCTGCAGCTTCGGTTCCTTCTTCGTTTACATCAATGAATGTTTTGTGCTTCACTGAGGAAATTAAAAGATCATAATAAGGATTGATCTTCGAAAAGTCAGCCAGGTCGGAGAATGCAATTCCCATTCCTAATTGGCAAAGAGCATCTTTTAGTTCTTTTTCGTATTCAAATTTGAATTTTGGTATAAATATTCTAAAGTTAGTTCTCTTGTAAAGACCATTCATCCATGTTTTCCAGATATTATCGTCCATATTGTTCACAAGGCTGTCAACTGAAACTCCGGATTGTGGCAGCATAATAATCATACTATAATTTCCCTGACCATAAGGCAACTCAATAGCCTGAAAAAGATCATTGTAAGTATAATTCAAATCTCCTTCCAGGGTCATCATTTGTGCATTTTTCAGAAAATCTCCGGTTTCGTCATAAAATGGTGACTCCTGAGTATCATTTTTATCAAACTCATATTTCCAGGTTCCTTTAAAATAAATGGCATTGATCAGGAACATGATATCTAAAGGATTGATTACTTCAATAATCTTATCAATTTTTTCATGGGTCTTATCCGAAACCCATTGGTTGATGATATCAACAGAAGCAGGATCAGAAAAATTCAATTCGGTTACCTCAGCATCGTAATAGGTTTTATTGATATTCAGAAAATTATCTTCCACAGAAAAATCATCGCGGTACCAGATTGAGTTGGCAATTTCCATTATCACCTTGGGGTCCACACTCAAAAAAGCATTAATAAGGCTCTGATATGATTTGTTAATATCGTCCGTGCTTAGACCCTGAAGGTGCAGAACGTTTTCCATTGCTTCTCTGGTTTCACCATCTGCTCCATTGTAAGTCATTGCCAGGGCAAGGGAAATGCTAAGCGGAGAGATCATGATATTCTTACTATTTTTTTCGGGTACGACTATTTCCCTGAAAATCTCAAAGGCAAATGCGTTGTCTGATTCAAGCAAGGATTTTGATTTCTGATCCAGTTCAATGGGCTTAGGACCGGGAGCCACAGGTTCTTTCTGGCAACTTCCAAATAATAGGGCAATAACCAGAACAAGAAGAAATAATATTTTTGCTTTCATTTTAAGCAGGGTTAGTGTTACAATATGGATTTACGAAAACGATTTATATGTGAGGCTCATAAAAACTGCATAAACCGCTTCTGCTTAAATTGTTTTTCAAATTTCATGCCATGAATTCTGTTTTCCGGAGGTTTTTTCCCATTCCCCGGCCTTATTCACATCGCATTGAATCAGCAGGATTCCTGAAGGCAGCTTTTACCGTCTGGAGACTTACAATTGTTAATGCAATAAGAAGAGCTAATACTGCAGCTAAAATAAACATCCACCAGGATAACTCAATACGAAAAGCAAAATTTTGCAACCACCTTTTCATAACAAACCATGCAGCAGGCCAGGCAATAAGGTTTGCAATTAATACCCATTTTGTAAAACTTTTGTTCAGGATAAAGACTATTCCTGGAACTGAAGAGCCGAAGACTTTTCTGATACCAATTTCTTTGGTTTTCCGGTCGGCAATAAATGATGCCAGACCAAACAACCCAAGACAGGCAATGAATATAGCAAGGAAAGAGAATATAGTAAACAGTTTTCTGGTTTGTCTTTCATTTATATACAAATTATCATAATCTTCGTCAAGGAATGAATATTCAAAAGGTTTATTTACAGCAAAATTATTCCATGTGTTTTCAATATATTTCACTGTTTCAGAAATATTTTCACTGTTTAGACGTACAGATATACAGCTCTCAGTATTTGTATAATAACCTCCGGAAAGGAACAAAGCCTGTGGCCTGATTTCCTGATGTAATGATTCATAATGATAATTTTTAATCATTCCTACAACCGTGAAATCACCTCTATTCCGGGACCAGTTATTTATCTTTTTTCCAATTGGGTTTTCCCATGCTAATAATTCTACAGCTTTTTCGTTGAGTATAGCAGCACAGGAGTCAGAAAGGAAATCCCTCGAGAAGAATCTTCCCTGTGACAATTCCAGCTTCAGGGTATTAAGAAAATCATAATCACAAATACAAAGATTTAAAGTAAATCCTTCTTCAATACCTTCAGCACCGAATCCAATATTGCTGAAACTTCTGCCAGGTAATGTATTTGAACCAGAAACATTTATTATACTATGATATTTACGCAGAGTCTCTTTTAAGGGAAAAATATTATTACCTAAAGCTCCTGGATTGCTAATGACTAAAACCTGTTCTTTCTTAAATCCTAGTTTTTTATTCTGGAAATATTTTAGTTGTTTATATACGGTAAGTGTGCCAATTATTAAGAATATTGAAATAGCGAACTGAAAAATAACGAGTATGTTTCTAAGCCATGAACCACTTTTACTATCACCGGAATCACCTTTCAGTACAGTAACAGGTTTGAAAGATGACAGGAAAAATGCCGGGTATGAACCTGAAATAATTCCAACTATTAGCCCAAGTCCAAGTAATGAAGGAATAACAACAAAGTTATCAAAGTAAAAAATTTCAAGCGGCTTGCCAATCAGGTTCCTGTACGCGGGCATCAGGCTTTCGACAATCACTATTCCTATTGTTAGTGAAATAAAACTCAGTAATACTGATTCGCCTAAAAATTGACGCACAAGCTTGTTCCTGCCCGAACCAACAACCTTTCTCATTCCAACTTCTCTTGCCCTTAATGATGATTTGGCTGTGGAAAGGTTCATGAAATTAATACAGGCAATTAGTAAGATAATTAAACTAATTACTAAAAATATATATACATATGTTTTATTACCATTTGCTTCAAATTCCCCATTCAGGTCTGAATTCAGATGTATTTCCGTTACAGGTTGTAAATAATACTCCCAGAAATTGCCTTTTGATACCCATTCGTCAAATTGTTCTCCCCCCATATACTTTTTGGTGAATTCCTTGAGTTTTTCTTCAAATAATTCTTTTGAGGAGCCTTTTTTTAAAACAAGGTATGAAATGAAGCTATTGGCTGTCCAGCCAGGATTATTAATGAAATCCGGAAAAGTTACTAAGGAAATCAGAAGGTCATAATGAAAATGGGAATTATCAGGAACATTCTCTGATACACCGGTAATTTCAAAATCAAGACTGCCAATACCCCATCTGGAAAAATCAACTCTTAGTACTTTGCCAATAACATCAGTGTTATCAAAATATTTTATAGCAGTTTTTTTTGATAATACCATTGTATTTGGGCGATTAAGAACGGTTTTCGGATCGCCGTGAATTAATGGAATTGTAAAAACATTGAAGAATGTAGAATCAACTGAAAAAAATCTTGATTCATAAAACGTTTTTTTATCTACGAGAACGGGCGTTTTTCTATTATTGGAAAATTTAACTCCTGTTTCAATTTCAGGAAAATCCTCAAGCAGTTTCAGGAATGTTACAGCTGAAGAATAAGTCTGGTTAATCTTTGTATCCCCGATAGATGCCCTTACTGCTACCCTGTATATTCTGTCAGCTTTTTCATGAAACTTATCATAACTTAATTCATAGGTAACAAAAAGTAAAATTAAAATACTACACGCTATTCCTATAGCAAGACCAACAATATTAATAATGGAAAAACCTTTATGTTTAATAATATTTCTGAAAGCAATTTTTAAATAATTTTTAAACATGATGTTTTAATTTAAAACTTTACTTAAAGACAGCCTCATATTATTACAAAGTAAACGTTGAAACAAAAGACCCTAAGGGTTTTGTCGCTGATGGGTAAATCTGATAGAATCTTGAAAAACCTTACTTTCATGTTTTAAAATGGCATAAGGAGGAAATGAAACCCTTAGGGTCTGAACAAAGTTTAAGTATGTTTTGGTGTGGTATCAATAAAAGGGTTTTATTTCTTGTGAATTTTGCCTGCACTGCTGGAGCGTACATCTACAAGTTTGGGGTTACCCATGTAATAGATATCTCCTGAGCTGCTGGCCCGTGCCCGCAAATTTTCAGTTACGGTGATTCTGGCATCGCCTGCACTGGATGCGGAGACATCTGCAATCCGGGTTTCCAGGTCGAAAGCTTTGAGGTCACCGGCACTGCTCAGGTTTGCTTCCAGCTCATTGGCTACACCTGCCAGGGTCATATCGCCTGAACTGCTGAGGCGACACTTCAGCTTTTCCGTTTCTATATTCAGTGTGATATCACCGGCACTGCTGGCTGAGAGGTACAAGGTTTTGGTTTTAATGGTGTTCTCTCCAAACAAATCGCCGGCACTGGAGGCTGTAAGTTCTTCCACTTCCTTAATAGTAACATAGACTTTTTTTGCCTTGGCACTACGGATATTGGCCTGGCTATACACCTTTAAGGTGTTGTCCTTGATCTCGGTCTCAATATAATCGTGGAGGTTGTCATCGGCTTCCACCGTGATGCTTTCTTTTTCACCCTGGGTCAGGTAAACGTCAATTCCCGAACTCACATGTACTGCATTGAAATAACCGGCTTTACGCTCTTTGGTCACCACATTACCTGAGCCTTTGACATTGGGTCTGAACTGACTCTGGACACTGGTGGTCAGTGCTACTGCAAGAATGAATGTAATAAGTTTCGCTGTTTTCATAATTTAAAATATTTTATGTTTTTTTTCATGTTGTAAAGACGAAATAATTCATTAAAAGCTGCATTTGTAGTTTGAAAAATAGCAGAAAAGCAACATTGATCTCATAATGTAAGGTTTCAATACTACAACCAATTAAAAAAACTATTGCAGCTATAATTAAGTTGTTTTTAAAAATACTAAAACAAGAACTAAATGGGGAAAATAAAATGTTTAACTTGCAAGGTATAACTTGATATAATGCAAAAGATTGTATTTAATAACACGGACGGCAAACCTAAACCAGAATTAGCTAAAAGATACACTGAAATCATTTCATCAAGTCTTAGTGAATTAAAATGCCCTTTGCATGAAAAACCGGTGAAATTTGAATTAAAATTTAACCCACCAGATACATATTTAATACAGGTATTTGCATGCTGTCCTGAATTCAAGTCAACGGTCGAAAAGAAAATAAGCCTGATGCTCAGTTAAAACCTTTCTAATCATGGTCTCAATCTTCTTTATCCTGTTTTACACCCTGTTCCCTGCACTGGTTCTCTATCTTGCCCAAAAATATTCTTTAATCCGCAGAATCGGCTCGGTTGTTATTTGTTATGCTGTCGGACTGTTGATCGGGAATATTGGGATTTTACCTGAGAATTCCCAGGAATTCCAGGATGTAATAATAACAATTGCTATACCCCTTGCCATTCCATTGTTACTTTTTTCTCTCGATGCAAGGTCATGGTTTAAAATGGCGCCCAAAACAATGCTTTCGCTGATACTGGGACTGGTATCGATGCTGGTGATGGTCTTTTTGGGATACTTCTTATTTAAAGAAAACATAGATGAAACCTGGAAGGTTTCAGGTCTTCTCGTTGGAGTATATTCCGGTGGCACACCAAACATTGCGGCAATAAAACTGGCGTTAAACGTTGACCCCGACACTTATATTCTTACTCATACATACGATTTAGTAATAGGTGCTTTTTTGTTACTGTTCCTGATAACGGCGGCCCAACGATTCTTTTTACTTTTCATGAAACCATACACATCTGAACAAGGTCGTATTGAAAATAGTAAGACCTTTGCAATATCAGAGGATTTTGAATCCTATTCCGGGATTTTCAGGAGACCGGTGATTATGCCTTTATTAAAAGGAATTGGATTTTCAATACTCATTTTCGGAATCGCAGCCGGACTAAGCTTTATTGTTCCGGAAAATACGAAAATGACGGTTGTAATATTAAGTATTACTTCTCTGGGGATATTGGCTTCTTTACTCCCTTTCGTAAATAAGATTGGCAAAACATTTCAGGCAGGGATGTACCTGATACTCGTATTCTGTGTGGTAGTATCTTCCATGGCTGATATTAGCAAGTTTGATTTGTCTTCCATGCCTTTGTTCATATATATATTCATTGCCGTTATAGGATCTCTTCTTCTGCATGCCATATTATCCGCTATTTTCAAGATTAATGTTGACGATTTTCTGATAACTACCACTGCCTTAGCCATGTCTCCTCCCTTTGTTCCGGTTATTGCTGCAGCATTGAAGAATAAGAAAGTAATTATTTCCGGATTGGTCGTTGGAATTATCGGTTATGCAATGGGTAATTTTTTGGGAGTGTTGGTGGCAAATATTTTAAAGTAAAATAAAATATCCGGTTGCTAAAAAAGATGTGATTTGCGGAATAAAAATCAAAAATGAATTGTCTAATAAAAATAGATTTGAAAATGAAAAAAAATTTTGACTTTACATTCCGGCTAATTTTGCTGTACCTGTTGGCAAGCTCTCTCCTTAATCCGGCTTTCTGCCAGGAGTCAACAGATAATAAAGATATCGATGAGAAAGTAGAAAAATTTCTTAAAAATAACCGGTATAGTTGGAGAGATATGAATGTTCCTGAATCAGATGGAAAAATTTTATATGATCTTGTTATTAAACATAATTATAAAAAGGCACTTGAAATTGGAACATCGACAGGGCATTCGGGGATATGGATCGCTTGGGCTCTAAGTAAAACAGGTGGCAAGCTAATTACGATAGAAATAGATGAATACAGATACAAACAAGCTTTATCCAACTTTATGGAAGCCGGGCTTTCAGGTTACATTGATGCAAGGCTTGCTGATGCTCATGAACTCGTTCCGGAACTTAAAGGTCCTTTCGACTTTGTTTTTTGCGATGCAGATAAATACTGGTATAAGAATTACCTGATAGCGGTATTGCCTAAGCTTGAAGAAGGAGGATGTTTTACTGCTCATAATGTCTCAAACATAAGGCGGGGAGGAGGAACCGGGGAATTTCTCAGGTATGTGGAAAACCTGCCAAATATGGAAACGAACCTGCATCCCCGCAGTAGAGCCGGAATTTCAATTAGTTATAAAAAGAAATAATAAAAATTTGGCATTGAACGGGTAAATATATGGCAATTATTTTATAAACAGGTGTAGTAGCTTATAGTTTAGAAAAATTATTGTACTGTAACTTTACGACAAATCCAAAGCCCTTTCACGAGTATACCCTGATGGCAGTATTAAATCATGGGGTTATATTTCCCGCCTCTTGAGGCGATAAATATGTTAAATTACATTGAGATACCCCGCTGCTTGTCGCTTGCGCCAAAGCTTCAGCGACGGAGCACGGCGGGGTAGTTCATTCATTTCATGAATAATATATTATATTATGGGTAGATCTATTATTCCCCGGTTATTTATTTTGCTATTTATCTTTTTTATTACAGGTAATATAAAAGCACAGGAATCGAATACTGAACTTGACAGTTTGCGTAAAGATGCTGTACGTCTGTTTATCGATTGCAGGTATTGTGATATGAATTACGTCAGGCGTGAGATACCATATGTTAATTATGTAAGGGATGTGAGAGAAGCCCAGGTATATGTTTTGGTAACACGACAGAGTACCGGTAGTGGAGGTAGCGAATATACTTTTTCTTTTTTAGGCCAGGAGGAATTTGAGGGAATGAATGATACATTGATTTATGCAAGCAGGCCTGATGATACCAGGGAGAATACCCGTGAAGGACGTACCCAAATGTTAAGAATGGGATTAATGAGGTATGTTGCAAAAACCCCTATTTTTGAAGAGGTGCAAATCAGTCATAAAGGTCGTTCAGTACCGGAGGAAGTTACAGACAAATGGAATTACTGGGTTTTTGAGCTTGAAACCAGACCGCGTTTCGAGTTAGAAGAATCACGGAAGGAAATAGATCTCGATAATTCTGTATCAGCAGTAAAAATTACGCCAGAGTGGAAAATAGAGATGGATTTTGATCACAACTTCACCAGAACTACATATAACTTTGAGGATACAATATATATAGAAGATAAAAGTTCCAAATCTCTGCGTAATCTTATTGTAAAAAGCATAGGTGAACACTGGTCGGTTGGGGCCAGATTTGACATTTCTTCCTCAACGTTCCGAAATACCAAATTAAATTATGATTTTTTTCCTTCAATTGAATACAACATCTTTCCATATTCCGAATCAACCCGTCGTCAATTAAGATTCCTATACGGATTAGGTTATTCATACAATGAGTATTATGACACTACTATATTTGATAAGATAACAGATAAGTTACTTAAACATCAGCTTCAGATAGCCTATCAGGTTCAGGAAAAATGGGGATCGATTAATATTTCTCTTGAAGGATCAAATTATTTTAATGATTTTAAAAAGAACAGACTTGAACTGGAAGGATTTATTAATATCAGGATAGTGAAGGGGCTTTCATTTAATATTCGCGGTAATGTAGCACGAATCCGCGACCAGCTATCATTGGTAAAAGGTGAAGTGTCGGAAGCTGATATACTACTTGAACTGCAGGAACTTGCTACAGGATACAGTATTGATGGAGGCATCGGATTTACATATACTTTTGGGTCGATATATAATAATATTGTAAACCCGAGGTTTGGAAGCGGAAGAGGATTTCGCAGATTTTTCTAACTTTTAAATATGTTTTTTACAACGAATTACATTACTTTTATTTTTATAATCATGTTAAACTAAAAAAAAGAAAATGAAAATTCAGAGAAATTATTATCCCAAAGAAAAAAGAGTTAACATCCGGGTTACCTCATTTTTGTTTTTAGTTGCTTTCATTATGACCTCCTTTGTTACGGACGCAGCAGCTAAAAAGGCGAAATTTTCTGGTGAATGGACCCTGAATAATGAAAAAAGTTATATTGGGGAATATGGAGAGATGATGGCTTCAACAAAATTAATAATAAATCAAAAAGGGAAAAAACTGACAATTGAAAGGTTTGGAACTTCACAAGATGGAGAAAACTATACGTATACAGAAAAGTATACACTGGATGGTAAGGAATGTGAAAACATAATTTTCGAAACCACGAAAAAGAAATCAACTGCAAACTGGTCAGAAGATAAGAAAAGTCTTACGATTACGTCAACAATTTGGTTTGAGTTTGAAGGAAATGAATTGGAAGTTAGTTTAATTGAGGTTTTAGAATTTACAGAGGATGGGTATTCTCTGTCAATTAATCAGAAAGCTTCAACTGATTATGGGGATTTAGAAAACACGTTAGTCTATGATAAGGAATAAGTAACCTGATAAACACCAGGAGTAAGGAAAACCCATCCGCACCCGCATCGGCGGGGTCAGACGGATAAGGGATGGCAATTTAACTTCCTGATAAGATCCAGTGAATTTACCTGATAGTCATGGTACGAGTAAAATTGTGAAGCTTTTCTGTTCCGGTCCAAGGAGCCAATATTCCCTGATGAACGATAGTAGTTGGACCGGTTGCCCCTCAGCAATCCTAACCCAGGGCTGCGCCCTGGGCTATTCATATTTCGACCCTTTCAGGGTCATATATGGACAAAAATTAATCCACAAGCAAGGAAAAAGATCAGAAAATCAAAGGCTTAGGAGATGTTTTAAACCATGACAAATTGGGGACAAAACCCCCAATTCATTGAATTTTCTTGACGGGTTATTTGAAAATTGTTAATTCTAAAACAGATATAATAAGTCTAACAGGGTGAAAAAAATACTTTTATTTCATTTTGTTGTTCTTTTACTGCAATTCAATTATGCTATAGGTCAGGAAATTACTGAAAATAGCATTAATCCCGGTGTCATTAGTTTAACTAAACCTCAAAACTACTCAATTGATTCATTTAACATTCATATCATAAAAATTAATCCCGTACAAATAATTATAAATGAAATTTCCATATCCTATGAGAAATTTATTCAGCATAATAGAAGCAGACAATTAAGCCTGGGATTTGTTTATCCCACAAATATTGGAAGTTCAGGCGAATTCAAACATGATCTGAATAGTATGTGTGAGTTTGTCTTATCGGATCATAGCCGGTGTCCATTTATAAATACCGGTATTTCTGCAAAGGCAGAATTCAGAAAGTACACAGGATCATTTTTCCACACTCCTCAGATTATGTATAAATTCTTGTTTTATAATAAGAAAAATGTCATGTTCAGAGATTCTGAAGGAGATTCACATGATCTGTTCCATTTAAAATCTGAATACGCGAATGTTATTGGATTAGGTTATTTTATAGGATTTCAGAACTTAAGAAACAAATTAAATATTGACTTTTATACAGGAATTGGATTGCGATCCAGATTTGGAAAAAGGATTATTTATAGTGAGCATACATGGAACAGCCCAAACTTTCTTAGTGCGCCTGTTCATGAAGGATTTTCAAAAATATATCTGGCTTTCAATTTAGGATTGAAAATTGGATTCCACATTAAAGAAAAAAGACCCTAATAGTTTTTGCCAGTGAGGCATTTCAGATCATACTGTTAGAAGGCTGGTGAGTGTATACGAAAAAGATTGAAACTAAATAATTTTTTATATCTTGACCAGCGGATCAGTTGAATAAAATCAGGACTATAAACAAATAAAATCATGGGTAAAATCAGCAGAAGAGAGTTTGTCATCAAAGGCACCACCGTTACCTTAGGTGCCGGAATTATGCTAAAATCAGGCTTTGGTATTAACTACAGCCCAATAAAGAAAAGCAAAGTGGTTGAGGTGTTTCACCCGGAAGCCGTAGCAGAAAAGCGCGTGGTTAACCAAGCTATCGTACAGGATATGCTGAGGCAGGGACTTGAATCCCTGACCGGAATAAAGAACACGCCGCTTGCAAAGTTTATTAACGCTGGCGACACGGTAGGACTAAAGATTAATTGCCTGGGCCGCCCGATGCTGTACACCCACCATGAACTCATAAATGCAATGATAGCAGAACTCAAAGAGACAGGTGTAAAAGAAAATAATATCATTGTGTGGGATCGTTACGAGAGTCAGATGACTGCTTGTGGCTTTACCATGAAGGATAATACTCCCGGCGTGCGCTGTTTTGCAACGGAAATGGATAAAGAGGGAGTGTTTCATTTTGACCCGGAGTATGTCTATAAATCCGATTTTGACAATCCTGAGCGCAGGAGCGAAGACGGGATTATTTGCCGCTTTTCCAACATCTTCACTCAGCAATGCGACAAAATCATTAACATGGCGATACTGAAAGACCACAGACTGGCAGGAGTTACGTTATGCCTGAAAAATATATCCTATGGTATTTGTAACAACAACGGCCGTTTCCATGGACCTGATCATATAAGTACGTTTATAACCGATATTTATTCACGTACTGAAGTAAAGAAAAAAATTGTACTAAACCTGGTTGACGGTCTCGAAGCCTGTTTCCAAAACGGACCCGTGCCACGCACCCCGGAAGAGCTATTTACACCTAAAACCCTGTGGTTGGGTACAGATCCCGTCGCCCTCGACACATTAGGATTAGAAGTAATTGAAGCCAAACGCGAAGAAAAAGGATACCCGGCTTTAAGAGAAATACGACCTACCATAGACCATATTGCAATGTCTTCCAGAGCAGGACTGGGCACAAACAAAAAAGAGGAAATTGAGGTGGTTAAGGTTAATATGACTGCGTAATCCTTAACACAATAAAAAAGCACTCGGTAAAAGAGACCCTTAGGGTCTGAAGTAGAAATTACAATAGCAGATCAGAGTTGTTACATTGCATTCGGCGCAAGTAACTGGCAGGGAAACCCGTCCGCCTCCCGATACCCGATAGTTATCGGGTATCGGGATTGCGGTCAGACGGATAAGGGATGGCAATTTAACTTCCTGATAAGATCCATTAAATTTATCTGATAGTCAGGGCACGACCGGTTCTCCTCGTAGCCTGACTTCAGCCCCGTGAAATAGTGGCGAAGCCCTGCCCGAATAAGTCAGGCGGGCACTGCTGCGAAGCAGCATTTCACAGGGCAAGCGAAGCCGGAATGCCTACGGCATTATTTCACGGGTGTTTCACAGGGCCAGCTCTGGCTACGAGTAAAATTGTGAGGCTTTCCTATTCCGGTCCACGAACTAAACGAAGTGTTCTCACGAACGTAGTGAGTAAACCCAAACTCTCCGATGAGCGACGGCAGTTGAACCGGTATTTTTAGTGTACCATAAACCCCGGGCTTTGCCCCGTGAAATAGCGATAAGATCGCTTGAGCTTTAGCTCAATTTCACTGGGCGAGCCCTGGGCTATTGTTGTTCGACCCTTTCAGGGTCATATATGGACAAAAATTAATCCACAAGCAAGGAAAAGGATCAGAAAATCAGAGGCTTAGGAGATGTTATAATCCATGACAAATGGGGGACAAAAGAATCCCGGAAAGGAATTCTAGGGACTTCAAATTAAAAATTACAAATATCAACCGATCCGCCAGCTGGCGGAGAGCTCATGAACACCTTTGAAAATTAATTATTTTGTGAATAAATAATATCCAAATTCCAATATCCAAACTCCAAAATGTTTGAAATTTGATTTTTTGATTATTGTGATTTATTTAGAATTTGGGATTTGTATTTTGGAATTTCCGATCACTGAAGACTATTCATTGCGTACTGCCTACTGCCTACTGCGTACTTTTTCCAACCACCTCTCCACACCCTGTGGGCTCAGTCCCTTAAGGTTAAGGAAAATATTTTTGATGCATTATGCACTTGATTTCACAGTGTCTTGCGTAATGTTTCATTTAATTATAATCATTTATATTTATTGGAAATATATTTTGAATAAATTAATTTTTAATTATATATTTGTATAGTTAATGGAAATAAATGAATTTTTTAGAATTTCAAAATAAAATGGAAACATTCAAAGTTTTCTCAATTTCCGAGATTGAGAAAATGTTTCCCGGTTTTTTGTGGTTAAACCTTATCAACTGGCAAAAAAAAGGCTTTGTTATAAAAATTCGCAGAGAATGGTATTGCTTCACTGATCAGCAAATGCACGGTAACATGCCATGGTTAGCAGCAAATTTAATATATCAACCCTCATATATAAGTTTACATACAGCTTTATCATTTTATAATCTGATACCGGAAGCTGTTTATACTACAACATCCATAACAACAAAAAAAACGAACCAATTCAATACTCCTGTTGGTAACTTCTCATACAACACTGTAAAAAGTTCCGTATTTGGATTTGGTCATACATTGTTTGATTTTAACCATGGTTATAGAAGAGGTTTAGACAATATGAGTTCTTTTTCCAGAAAAATCTTGTTCGCAGAACTGGAAAAAGCCATTCTCGATTTTTTCTATATCAATCACCAGTATAAAACGGAGAAAGATATGGAACATCTTCGGTTTGATAATTATGTTCTGGAAAATGATTTGAATAAACCTAAATTCTATAACTATTTAGATCGGTTTAAAAGTAAAGCGTTAGATAACAGGGTGTTCAAAATGTTAAAAGTTTATGCTATAAACTAAATCCTATGGTAGATATTAATGAAATACGGCAACATTTTCCAACACAACTTCACAGTCAGCCCTATTACGAATATATGCTGAAAGAGTATTTCCAGTATAAGATACTTGATATTATATTTGATAGTCAATGGAGTGAAAAATTGAGTTTAATTGGTGGTACAAATCTTAGGATTATCCATAATATTGAACGTTTCAGCGAAGATCTGGACTTTGATCATTTCAATCTTAGCAGAGATGAGTTTGTGGGACTAACCGATCGTATCATTCAAAAATTACAAAATGAAGGCATTGATATAAGGGCTGATGATAAAGAAAAAGATCTGGAACTAAAAGCATTCAGACGGAATTTAATATTTCCTGAACTACTTTTTAATCAGAATTTATCAGGTCACCGGGAACAAAGATTCCTAATTAAGGTAGAAGCTGAAGCTCATCATTTTACCTATGAACCGGATAAACCTGTGATTCAGAAATTCAATATTTTCACTCAAATCAGTGTTACACCGATAGATATATTATTGTCAATGAAAATTGGTGCGGTATTGGAGAGACAAAAGGGACGGGATTATTATGATTGTATCCATCTTATGGGTAAAACGGCTCCAAACTGGGATTATTTGTCTGAAAAGTTTGAAATAAGTTCTGAGGAAGAAATGAAGAAACGGATTATAGAAAGTTGCGAAACTGTAGATTTTAATATAAAATCCCAGGATTTTGAAAAACTGGTCTTTAATCAGAGTGAGGCTAAGAAGGTACGGCTGTTTCCCGAATACATTAAACATAAGAGTTTCGACTAGCTTGTTATTCAGTAGAACGACTTTCCCCGCCCGGCTAGCGCCAGTCGGACGGGCAAGTCGTTTAGCGACTCGGAGAGTCGCTCTACAAAGAGAAGGGTCTGAAGTAAAAACTGCCATAGCTGACCAGGAGTTAGCCGCTGCATTCGGCGCAAGTAACTGGCAGGGAAACACGTCCGCCTCCCGATAGCTATCGGGATTGCGGTCTGATGGATAAGGGATGGCAATTTAATTTCCTATTCCGGCCCAGTGAATTTATCTGATAATCAGAGTACGATTGCTTTTCCTCGTAGCCCGACTCCAGCTCGGGTTACGAGTTGTCAAGATCCGGAATTTTAGTTGAAGACCAAACCATAACCGGGCTACGGGTAAAATTGTGAAGCTTTTCTGTTCCGGTCCAAGAATCGCTTTCTCCCGGATGAGCATTAGAAGTTAGACTTGTAATTTATTGTGCGTTGTTATTACTGGTTGACCTCTCCCCCGGCCCCTCTCCTAAAAACAGGAGAGGGGAGAGTGGTTAATAATTTGTCAGCAAAGAATAATACATAGAAATATAGTATAAAAATGTTGTACGATGGAATAAATTACCTGTCATTTTTGTCTAATATACTACAAACCTCATTAAAAATTAATATCATGAAACAAAAACAAAGATCTTATCCAAAACGTTGGAGAAATCCAATACAGGTATTGACAATTGCCTTTTTAGTTTCTTTCTTTTTAATCCCAATGGGTTCATACGCACAAGGTGGAAAAGTTGATTTTTCAGGTGAGTGGTCATTTAATGAATCAAAGAGTAATATGGGTGAAGGAAGATTTCGCGGGGCTTCCTCAAAATTGACCATAAAGCAGGAAGGGAATAATCTTACTATTGAAAGGCTTCGAACAGGCCGGGACGGACAGGAAATGAAATCGACAGAAAAACTGACCCTGGATGGTAAGGAAAGTGAAAACACGGCAGGCAGAGGGACAAGAAAATCAGCTGCAACCTGGTCTGATGATGGCAAGACTCTAACAATTAAATCAACAATGGTCTTTGACAGAGACGGTGAAACCATGGAAATGAAAAGTATTGAACTATGGAAACTGACCGATGGAGGTAAAATTCTTTCTATTGAATCTTCTTCTTCAACACCAATGGGGGAAAGAAAAGCCACCTTTGTTTATGATAAGAATTAGGAATTGAATAAACAGTATTTGTCTTGAAGAATTTTTTGTAAAAGGGCTCTTTGTTAAGCAATTATCGAGCCCTTTTTATACATAAAAACATTCATCCCTATCCGTTTAGCGGATATAAAAGTGAGGCTTTTTGTTCCGGTCCATGGACCACTTACTCTTCGATTAGAAATGGTAGTTGGACCGATATACTCTTTCTGCAACCTTTCCCAGGGCTGAAGCCCTGGGCTATTCATATTTCGACCCTTTCAGGGTCGTACTTTGGCAATAATCTTTCAGGTCATAATAACAACGGAATGTTGATTGTGACCTTTACCAGGGGTATTACTTATTATCTGTTTTATCCCGTTAGGGATTAAAAGGAAATAGGCCGGAATACCTGCCTGCCCGCCGTAGTATGCGAAGGCGGGGCAGAGTCGGTAATCTTAAAACTTCAGATTAATGGTAGTGCCCTTTCCCTGTTTTGAGTCAACGATTATTTCCCCTTTATGCAAGCGCATGATTTGTTTGCTCAGGCTCAACCCAATACCTGAACCATTGTCTTTAGTGGTGAAAAACGGAACAAATATTTGCTCCAAATATTTTTCGGGTATTCCGGCACCATTGTCGGTTACTTGTATGACAATTCTGTGTTCGAGATCCAGAAAAGAAACGAATGAAATTACCGGATTGGCCACATTTCCCAAGGCTTCAAAAGCATTTTTAACCAAATTAATAAGTACTTGTTCAATCATCCGGATATCGGCCATTAAAGTTTTCTTATGCTGAATAGTTGTGACCAGCCGGATATTTTTTATTTCGAGCTGTTCTTTAAACAAGTATTCAATGTGTTTAAAAAGTTTTGAAATATCAATACTTTCAACCTGGAGTGGTGGCAATTTAGTAAGTTTCCTGTATTGATTAATAAAATGGATGACTCCTTTACTCCTTTCTTCAATGATATCGGCGCTGGCAATGGCATCTTCCAAATCACCCCTGGTTATGTTTACTAAAGGGTTGCTCTCCTTCTTATGTGAAAATTTCCTTTTGATGGCACTTGTCAGTGTGGTGATCGGTGTCATGGAATTCATGATCTCATGGGTAATGACCCTGATCAGTTTTTTCCAGGAGTCCAGTTCCTGATCCTCAAGTTCGGTTTTAATATCATTTATTGAAAGAATAGTGTATTGTTTATCCATTGTTTTTAATACAGAAGTTTTTATGGAAAGATGATTAATCTTGCCGCTGACCGTAAACCTTTCAAGACATTGTTCTCCGGGTTTTAATTCCATAAGTCTGTTACCAAATTCAGGATACTTCCGGTTTATGTCTGAAATACTTTGGAGTCGCAGGATACCTAAAAGTCTTTTTGCTGTTTTATTGATCAATTCCACCCGGCCTTCTCTATCAAAACTGATAATTCCGGTATTTACATTTTCAACAATAGTTTGGAGGTATTTGGACTGGAGCTCCTTTTCAAACCTCCTGTCTTTCAGTTCATCTGTAATCTGTTGAAGACTGAGATGAAATCCCTGAAATGTTTTTTGCATATGCTTGGCAGTAAAGGCAAGGGAGGGATCATTTTCTCTAAGGTAAATCAGAAATTTTTCCAATATACGGTTGGTTCGGTTCACATAATAAATGAGTCTGCCGGTAATAAACATGGTGATTACCCCAAATAAAACCGCTGTGGCCGGTTGGTTTTTTTCGTTGAGGAAAAATACAAATGCCAAAGAAGATAATGTGATGAAGATTACATTAATAAAGATGTTAATATAAAACCGGTTATAGCCCATACCTCTTTAATTTTGCATACAGGGTTGTTCTGGAAATATCAAGTAGTCTTGCTGCTTGAGTGTAATTCCCCTTGCATTGGTTTATTACTTTTGAAATAACTTTTTTTTCCACATCGGATAATTTGACCGATGTGATTTCTTCCACTTTTGGCAAGGATTGTGTATCCAAGTAGAAATCTTCGGATTTAATCGTATGGGAATCGCACAATATAACGGCCTTTTCGATGGTATGTTTTAATTCCCTTATGTTTCCAGGCCAGGTGTAGGAGCAAAGTTTTTTAATGGCCTTACTATTTAACTTCAGGAAAGGCTTTTCATATTTTTGGGTATATTCTTCAAGGAAAAATTCTGCCAATCCCGGAATATCCTCACTACGCTCCCTGAGCGGCGGAATCTCAATCTGTACTGTATTAAGCCTGTAAAAAAGGTCTTCCCGGAAAGTATGTTCGTAAACCATTTTTTGGATAGGTTTGTTTGTAGCACAAATCAACCTTATATCAACCGGAATGGATTTCACAGAACCTACACGGGTAACTTCCCTGTTCTGAATTACCTGAAGGAGCTTGGCTTGCAAGTTCAAGGACAAGTTACCTATTTCATCCAAAAACAAAGTACCACCGTTTGCCACCTCAAATCGTCCCGGACGGCCTTCCTTTGCATCGGTAAAGGCCCCTTTTACATGTCCGAACATTTCACTCTCGAACAGAGTGTCGCTCAGAGAGGCCACGTCTACTCCAATAAAAACATCATTGGATTGGTTTGATTTGAGATGAATTTCCCTGGCAAACAGTTCCTTTCCTGTACCATTTTCACCTACTATGAGGATATTGGCATCTGTATCAGAAACCTTATTTAGGGTGTCCATTACCTTTTTTATAGCAGGTGATGAGCCCAAATGCATTTTAAAACTTTTACCAATATCTTCAGTGAGTTGCTTTTGTTTATTGCGTAAGGTGTTGACTTCCAATTTGGATTGCCTGAGTTCATAAGCGTTTTTCAGTGTTGTCAATAGCTTCCCTGTATTCCATGGTTTCGTAATAAAATCTGTTGCACCTTCTTTAATGGCCCTCACAGCCAATTCAATATCACCATAGGCAGTAATTAAAAGGATGACTGCAAGAGGATCAGAGGTCAAAATTTTTCTTAACCAGAAAATCCCTTCATTGCCTGATGTATCCCCCGCAGCAAAATTCATATCCAATAAGATGATATCATAGGAATTTTTCTGTATCTTCTCAAGAATCAGATTTTGATTCTTAATCGTATCAATCGTTTCGTAGTCGTCTTTAAGTAGAATTCTCAACGAGTTCAAGATCTGAACATGATCATCAATAATCAGGATTTTACCTTTTTCCATATGCCGATTGTTGTTTTGAGGCTTAATTTACAAAATATTGTTCAGAATATGAACAGCATGTGTGCAGATTATGAACATTTTAATTCAGTGTAGGTATTTCCAGTTACTATAAATATCAGAATATCAATATGATAATTTCTTTGGCGCAATTCTTGGAATTCTCAGGAAAATCAGATATAATCAGTCATTTCTCTAAATAATGTTTTCCATGATAAGACATTACTTAAAACTCTCCATCAGGAATTTAGTGAAACAATGGTTTCATTCCATCGTTAATATTCTGGGATTAGGATTCGGTATCGCATGTTGCATCATGATTTTTATTTTTGTGCAACACGAAACAAGTTTCAACAAATTTCATGAAAATCCGGACAGGATCTACAGGGTAATATCTCGCTTTGTTGAAAAATCAGGAGAAGTTGGTTTTACGTCCTTTCAACCCTATTCCATTGTTGAAGGATTTCGTGAAGATATTCCGTTAGTGGAACGAAGTACTGCTTTTCGATATACCTGGGCCTGGATAAAATATAGGGAGAAGAATTTCCGGGAAAAAATAGCTTTTGTGGATCCTGATTTTCTTGAGATTTTTAGTTTCCCACTTATAGAAGTTCATTCTGGTGGTGCCCTGGAAAATCCACAAAGTGTTGTCATTACACAAGAAGTGGCGGACAAGATTTTAGACAATTCGATCCGGAATTATGCCGATTTAATAGGACAAAGTTACACTTTCCCTCAAAGACCACCCAATGAATTCACCATTTCCGGTATTTTAGAAAACATACCTGACAATTCTTCCATGCAATTCGATGTACTTGTACCCATTCCCAACTGTGTATATTATCCCCGTAGTAATGATGAATTTGGATCCAATTCGGTGTATATTCAGCTTAAAGATGAAAGCGCATTAGCACAAGCAGAAAAAACCGCCAATACATTAATTGAGAAATATTGTGGTCAGAATCTGGCAGATCTTGTACATTTTGGTTTTCTCAAGGAAGGTGAAGATAACTTTAAATTCTGGTTTCAGCCCTTAAAAGACATTTATCTGAATTCGGATTTCTTATGGGGGTATGAAATCCGGGGAAGCAAACGAAACATTTATATACTCTCCATAATTGCTTTCATCATATTGTCCATTGCATGCCTTAATTATATTATGCTGGCCATAGGACAATCCATGGACAGATTAAAAGAAATGGGCATCATGAAAATCATGGGTGCTTATAAATCACAAATCATCAGGTATTTCATAAGCGAATCATTCATCCTGGTATTACTGGCTCTGTTTTTAGGGATCGTGTTTGCAGAACAAATACTTCCGGTATTCAACAACCTGGCTCAGAAAAACCTTTCATTTACCCTGTATAAAGACTGGTTCAGTATTCTTTTCTTAGTTACGATCTTGGCGATCATCGTTTTAACCACAAGCAGTTATATAGCCCTTTTCTTATTGAGGCGCAGCAATCCACTGGCAATCCTGAAGAATGAAATCTCCATCGGGAAACGGTACCAGTTTGCCAGAACATTTGTCATTTTGCAATACTTCATTTCAATCGTTTCAATGATCACCACTGGAATCATTGTCAGGCAACTGAATTATATGCTGAATAAACCGGTTGGTTTTGATAAAGAAAATGTAGTGGTTTTAGCGGTTGATTTCTCATATTCAACAGTCCAGGTTTTAAAGGAGAAGCTAAGGCAATATCCTCTGATAAAAGGTGTGACATCTGGAGACCGTAATTTTTCCAGAAGCAGGAGTTCTAATGATATTAAAAACCAAAAGGGGGAACTGATTGAGACCCGAATTCTCAGGATTGATCCAGAATATGTTGATGTTTTGGGCCTTCAAATTATTGAAGGCAGTAATTTCTCAGAACGCCATGTGGATGATTCTATCCCATCTGTCCTTGTCAATGAAACCTTTATGAGAGCTTTTGAGCTTGATGATCCCATTGGTCAGAATTTATTTTTCGATCCGATCGGAAGAGACTTTTCGATTATTGGTGTGGTCAGGGACTTTCATTACGATTCCATGAAAGACCGGATCCAGCCATTGATGCTGGTCGTTTTTCCATATAATAGTATATGGTATATATTTGTCCGGATTGATGACCGGGATATTCCCGGAGCACTTGATCAGATAAAAAAAGCCTGGGACGAGGTTGTACCGGAATATTTGATTGATTATTCATTTTTGGATCAGAACCTTGAAGACCGGTACATGGATCAGAAACGGTGGAGCCGTATAACAGGATATTCTGCTATTGCAGCCATTTTTCTTTCATGTCTGGGTCTGTTGGGCTTGACCGGTCTTTTGGTTGCAAAAAGAATAAAAGAGATCACCATCCGGAAAGTCAATGGAGCCAAGGTCAAAGACATCCTTTTTCTGGTAAACGGAGAATTTCAAATATGGATTTTTGCAGCTTTCATTCTGGCTTGTCCTGTATCCTACCTGATCATGAACAAATGGATGCAAAACTTTGCATATAGAATCGGAATCAGCTGGGTAACTTTTGCCCTTGCAGGAATTGTGGCTCTCCTGATTGCCTTGATCACGGTAACATGGAGGAGCTGGCGGTTTGCAAGAAGGAATCCTGTCGATACACTGAGGTATGAATAACGATGGAATAAATTACCTGTCATTTTTGTCTAATATACTATAAACCTCATTAAAAATTAATATCATGAACCGAGCATGACAAAATTTTATTTATTTTGACACACAGTGGTATGATTAAATTTTGTCATGCGAGCTCCATCTGACCATTAAAAATAAATTATAAACAGATGAAACAAAAACAAAGATGTTATCCAAAACGTTGGAGAAATACCGTGCAAGTATTGACAATTGCCTTTTTAGTTTCTTTCTTTTTAATCCCAATGGGTTCATACGCACAAGGTGGAAAAGTTGATTTTT
>DAOVQI010000128.1 GCA_030628785.1 Bacteroidota bacterium | reverse complement strand
TCAAGCCATTAACTATAGTAGCCTGTTCGTCTTTGGTACATCTCTTAAAATACGTGGTAAATGCTTGTAGTTCGATCATAATTCTTTATTTTTATTACCATAAAGATAATATAATTCAGTTAATATTTAGAACATAGCCATAATTATTTGTTTGAATCCTGGAGTAGTTTTAAGTCAGGTACAATTATATACTGGTACAGGATCTACATATAATCCATTTGGAACCGCCATGGTTGGATCTTTTACAAAAGTCTATGAAGTACCTTATTCTTCTATTTTAAATGGTACTCCCTATCTAAATGAGGAATGGAAGAATGCCGATATAATATTTTCGCAAGATACTTTGCTTGTTAAAGATATTCCGGTTAAAATAGATGTTATGAATAATTGGCTTGAGGTTAAGTTTGAGGGGCAAATTTATCTATTATATGCCGATGATACCTACAGTTTCATTTTGAAAGATAATCACGATACTTTCATAACAAAAAATACATTAGGCATAAATGACCCATCAGGTTTTTTAAAGGTATTATATAACGAAAAATCCTCTTTATTTTGTCATTATTCAACCGGGATTAAAAAGGCAAATTATATTCCTGCCTTTGATGTGGGAGACAGAGATGATAAGATTATCATTGTAAAAACATATTATGCCTTTATAAACAGGCAATTAATTGAATTAGAAAAGAACAAGCGAAAATTAACCCAGCAATTTAATTCGAATGAAGAAATGGATGCTTTTTTCAGACAATGAACAAGATCTGATAAAATTTATAAAATATTACGATTCAATGTAATTGATCATAATAGCTAAAAAAAAAGAGCATTTGATATAAATGCTCTTTTTTTTTAGCTATCCGTTTATCTTAATTTCTCGACCTTCAGGGATGAATAGCTTATTTTATAGGCTTGCGCCCTCCTTAGCGCAAGTTTGGTATCAACAATAACCCCCATTTTTGTACTCTCATCAACTTTCAGGGAAACCATCATTTTATTCCTGTCATTTTCATCCATAGCGTCTCTTTCCTGTGCAATAAAGTCCTGAATATCAGGCACTTCTTTAAATTGATCGTTTAATTGTAATCGGGGTTCTGTACCAAAAAATCCTTGATATGCCGGTAAAGGTTTCCCAACATAAATGAAACTTACAAGGGATTTTTTCTCGAGTTTTTTAGCCTGGGTTGCTTCAGGCACTTTTACCTGTATCAGAAGATCGACTTCACGCATGACGGTTGTGGTCATAAAAAAGAATAACAGCATGAATACGATATCCGGGAGTGACGCCGTGTTGATTGCGGTAACTCCCTTTTTCCCTTTTTGTTTAAATCTGGACATATTTATTTTCCTCCAAGTGCTTTAGGTTCAGCTTCGGAAAGAGCAGATGAATAATATTTCTTTACAGCATCTTGCCGGGTCTCATCGAGGTCATCATATTTCATGCCGAAATATTGTGTTGAAAGTTCGTCCCTCAATTCATCCTTTGCAGCCATCAGTTCATTCTGGACCCTAATATACATACCATAGGTAGTTCCCCGGTCGTTTTGCAAAGAGATTACAGGTCCTTTTGTTATAAACACCTTGCCAAAGTATGGTAATTCCTTTTCAACTTTTACAGGCAGACCAGGCTCGTTGTTTGGGTTGGCAATAAATTCTTTGGCTGCATCCCTAAGATCGTGTATGTTCATTGGTTTACCCTCAACCAGAAGGTCGTCATATTGGTTAACAAGCACAACGAAAACATTACGTTCCTTAATCTTTTCATCTTTATCCGGTTCTTCTTCATCCTGTATTTGTGGTAATTGCCTCATCAGACCTGTATCTACATCCATAGTCGTTGTAACCAGGAAGAAAATGAGCAGGAGAAAGGCTATATCGGCCATTGATCCTGCATTGATTGGTGTTAATTCCCTTCTTGACATGGTTTTATCTTTTTATGGGGGAGCCTCAATAGAGGTTTCCCTGAATATTATTTAAAATATTTCGCAATTTCAGAATAAATAATTGAAAGCACGGCCAAACCGGCAAGGATATACATTGTTATTAATCCTGTACCGGTAAATCTTAATGTTTTGGCAACATTATCTTTTCCGTCATATCCTGGTATATTTAAAACATGGTCGGAAGCAAGACTATATGCAATAAATATCAATACAGCAATTCCCAAAATAACAAATAATCCTTTTTTGGCAGATTTTGGGTTTTGTATTACATTAATAATGGGGAAAATAAGTGCTAATCCTGCTGTTAAACCACCCAATATGTAAGCCCATACAAGGAAGGTTTGTGTTATAACCGGTTCATACAAATTAGTATCTTCGGTTCCCGGGACTACCTTTCCAAAATAAAACAATACAAGCAGAATGATAGATATTCCCATCAGGACCCAAAGAACTATTGAGATAATTTTCGAATACAAAGTTGACATGGTTATTTGTTTTTTAGGATTTTTTTAGATTATATTTCACAAGCATGTCCACGAGGGTAATGGATGAGTCTTCCATTGTATTAACCAGGCTGTCAATTTTTGACAAGATATAATTGTAAAATATCTGAAGTATAACAGCAACGATCAGACCTGATACAGTGGTAATCAGTGCAATTTTAATACCTCCGGCAACCAGTGAAGCAGATACATTACCTGCAATCTGAATTTTATCGAAGGCGTCGATCATACCGATTACAGTACCCATGAAACCAAGCATCGGGGCAATGGCAATAAACAGGGATATCCAGGACAGGTTTTTCTCGAGTAGTCCCATTTGAACACTTCCATATGAAATTACTGCTTTTTCTGCACTTTCAACTCCTTCATCGGCACGTTCAAGCCCCTGGTAGAAAATACTGGCAACAGGCCCGCGGGTATCCCTGCAGATGTCTTTGGCAGCGTCGATCCCACCAGATTCCAGGGCATCTTCAACCTTTTTCAACAACTTTTCCGTGTTGGTGGTAGCCAGGTTCAGGTAAATAATCCTTTCAATAGCCAATGCTAATCCGAAGATAAGGGTTAACAGAACGGCTCCCATAAAAGAAGCACCTCCTTCGATGAATTTTGCCTTGATTTGTTTGTGTAATTCTCCACCTCCCTCAACTTCAGCAACTTCTTCCGGCTCCTCAATTGGGGTTGTAACAGCAGCTGTATCAGCTACTTCTTCTGCAGCAGTTGTATCAGTTGGCTCTTCCTGTGCAACTGCGTTAATTGATGCTCCAAAATAAAGCATCCCGAATACTGCTATTAATGCAAATAATTTTTTCATGGTTTGTTCTCGGTTTTAAATTATTAACGATTAAATAGATACCAAAATTATGTTAAATGATAAATGGTTTAAAACTTTAATCTGCGGAGAGGAAGGGATTACTCGCTCGCACTATCCTTCGCTCAATCCTGCTCGTGAGGCATTTTATTCGCTACGCTCATAAAATGGTTACTCGTTCCCACAATCGTTCGCTCAATCCTGCTCGTGATCCCCCCAAACGTGATCGAAACAATTATAATCACATTTAGAGCAAACTCCCTCTGTCTCCATCTGCGGAGAGGAAGGGATTCGAACCCCCGGTACTGTTCCACACAGCACACACGCTTTCCAGGCGTGCACCTTCGACCACTCGGTCACCTCTCCTTTTGAACATTATTTCAAAGAATTTCAGTGGCACAAAATACAAAAAAAAAAATATGAAAAAAAATACCACACTAATTTATTTATCCACTAATTGACTTATTTAAATGCATTTTAAGAGCCCTATCTGGTAAATTTTGGCCGGGTAAAAACATTTACCGGGCAAGTTCGGCAAAATTCAGATTCCAAATAACTCAATTGCATTGGCAGAAGTAATATCCGCAACTTTTTCAATATCAGTTGAAAAAATTTCTGCCAACTTATTTGCGATATATAAAAGATAAGCACTTTCATTACGCTTCCCCCTCCTGGGAGCCGGTGCTAAATAGGGGGAATCTGTTTCCAATACGATATGCTCCAGACTGATTTTTTCAACCACCTTATCCAATCCTGAATTTTTAAAGGTAACAATTCCGCCAATTCCAAGCTTAAAACCAAGTTCAATGGCTTTATAGGCCTGCTCCAGACTACCCGTAAAACTATGGAAAACACCACGAAGTTGTTGATCTTTAAATTCTTTCAGGACATTAATAATAACTTCGAAAGATTGCCGGGAATGAATCACAACAGGTAAATTATGTTCCAGGGCTAGTTCAATCTGATACCTGAATGCCCGGGTTTGTTCTTGTAAAAATTGTTTATCCCGGTAAAGGTCAATACCAATTTCTCCAATAGCACAAAAGGTTTCCTTTGGAAGCCAGTTTGCAACCATAATAAGTTCTTTATTGTAATCATCTTTTACTGAAGTTGGATGCAATCCCATCATTGGAAAGCAGGCTTCAGGAAATTGGCCGGTTAATTTCAACATGGGTAAGACCGTGCTGTTATCGATATTGGGAAGAAGAAATTTCCGGACACCATCGTTCAGGGCACTTTTGATAACCTGTTCCCTGTCGTTATCGAATGCAGATAAATAAAGATGAGTATGAGTATCGATCAGGTTCATGAAAGTGCAATTATTGTGAGAGGATGTAAAAATAAGAAAAGGGACAAAATCTCAATAGTATTCACGAAACTATTTTCTCAGAGTATAGACTTTCCCAGGCAGGCTTAAAACCATTCCTGAAAACTCCAGATTTAACAGGATGGGGGAAACCTTACTTACCGGAAGTTTGATTTTGAGACAAATTTGATCTATGGTAAGCTCACCGGCTGCGTTAAGAATTTTTATGACATTTTCTTCTTCTGCAGTTAGTTTTTGAAATAGTTTTTTCTGGACAGGCCTTTTACCGGATGGATGGGATTCCCAGCCCAATAAATATTCAATATCACTTACTCCTTCGATCAGGGCAGCTTTATTGGTTTTGATCAACCGGTTGCATCCGGCTGAGTAATTATCTTTTACCCTGCCGGGAAAAGCAAAAACATCCCGGTTGTATGAATTGGCAATATCGGCAGTGATAAGAGCTCCACCTGTAATTCCTGATTCGACAACTATCGTTGCGTCGGAGAGTCCTGCAATGATCCTGTTTCGCTTAACGAAATTATTTTTTTCAGGTTGTTCAGCGCTAATAAAGTCAGTTACCAAAGCCCCGTGATTTATAATTTCTTTGGCAACCGACCTATGTATTGAAGGATATATTGTATTCAAACCATGTCCCAGAACGGCAACGGTTTGTAAATTGTTTTTTAATGCTGCTCTATGAGCAGTTATATCAATTCCGTATGCTAGTCCGCTGATTATGAGGGAATCATGATTTCGTTCAACAATTTCGGAAATGAGTTGATTACAGCGTTCTTTCCCATAAGAGGTGGCATTTCTTGTTCCAACTATACTGAGAATCTTTGGATGGTTTAGGTTGATATTGCCTTTGGCAAAGAGAATTACAGGTGCATCCTCACAATGCTTGAGTCGCTCGGGATAATCATTGCTAAGGTAGAAATACGATTTGATATTGTATTTCTGAATGAATTCAATCTCTTTTTCAGCTTTTAAAAGGACATCCTGTTTCGTAATGTTTTGCGCAAGTAAACCGCCAACGCCAGGTATTTTCAATAATGTTTTTTTTGATTCTTTAAATACCCCTTCTATACTACCTGAATATGCGATTAATTTTTTTGCAGTAATACTTCCTACACCGGGAATTAAGCTTATGGCAATTTGGTATCGAAGGTTATTTTCTTCCATAAATAACTAAAACTTTATACCAGGCCCAGATCGAGCATGGCATTGGCCACTTTCAGAAAACCGGCAATATTTGCTCCCTTAACATAATCAACATAACCATCAGGTTGTTTACCATATTGTAAGCAGGTCTCATGGATGTTAGTCATAATTTGGTGTAACCTTGCATCGACTTCCTTGGCAGGCCAACACAGTTTCATTGCATTTTGTGCCATTTCGAGCCCTGAGGTTCCTACCCCACCAGCATTGGCTGCTTTCCCGGGACCATAAAGGATTTTATGTTTTTGGATAGTCTCGATAGCTTCAGGTGTACATGGCATATTTGCTCCTTCGCATATACACAGGCAACCATTATCAATCAATTTTTGGGCATCCTCTATATCCAACTCATTTTGAGTTGCACAGGGCAAGGCAATGTCGACCTTAATTTCCCAGGGGCGTTTATCCTGATGAAATTCCACATTTTCAAATTCGTATGAATAAGGTCTTACAATGTCTTCATTAGTGGCTCGCAGTTCAAGCATGTACTCGATTTTTTCTACCGAAATTCCGGCGGGATCATATACAAAACCATCGGGTCCGGATAAGGTTACAACTTTTGCACCCAGTTCGGTTGCTTTTTGTGCAACTCCCCAGGCAACGTTTCCAAATCCGGAAAGCGCCACAGTTTTTCCTAAAAATGTTTCTCCAATTGTGCCCAGCATTTCCTTGGCAAAATATACAACTCCAAAACCGGTGGCTTCAGGCCGTATCAGACTTCCTCCCCAATTTAATCCTTTACCGGTGAGAACTCCTGTATTTTCTCTTGCGAGCTTCTTGTACATCCCATAAAGGTATCCTATCTCCTGACCGCCTACACCAATATCTCCTGCAGGAACATCTGTATTAGGCCCTATAATTTTCCATAATTCTAACATAAAAGCCTGGCAGAAACGCATGATTTCCGATCTTGATTTTCCTTTTGGATCAAAATCACTGCCTCCTTTAGCGCCACCCATGGGAAGGGTAGTTAAACTATTTTTAAAAATCTGTTCGAATCCCAGGAATTTTAAAATACTTAAAGTTACACTAGGGTGAAACCTTAAACCACCTTTATACGGACCGATGGCATTATTGAATTGGACCCTGTAGCCAAGATTGACATTTACATTCCCCTCATCATTAGCCCAGGGAACCTTAAAGGTGATTACCCGGTCAGGTTCAACGAGCCTCTCAATAATACCTGCCGATTCAAATTGAGGATTTTCATTATAAACTTTTTCAATGGATTCCAAGACTTCCCGGACAGCCTGAAGATATTCAATTTCCCCCTGGTGCTTTTTCTCGAGGTCGTTCATGAATTTATCTACATTCATTGCAATTGGATTTAATGATGATTTGGAATTAATTATTTTTTGACATACCTGGAAAGAGACTTTTTTAATTTGATTTTTTCCTCTTTTGTTAGTGACGAAATGCTGATTGGAGGATATTTTGCCACCCCGGTTTTAATTCGCTGATGAAGTACAAGGTTTTCTTTAAGGTTAAAAATTTTTTTTTCAAAATCGTATTGGATGAAATCCTTTTTTGGTATTTCAATGGAATTTTTCCGACTGGAGAATATCCTGAGGGAATAGTACCTGAAAATGATGGAATGCCCGTTGTCGGAATAATATATATAGTTTAAATTCAGGAAGTAACTATACAGCAATAAAAAAATATAGATCAGTGCAAAAAAGATTGTAAATTGATGCTTGGTTAATCCCAAAACCGGTGAACTGAGAATACGGGTGGTATAGATGATAATTATGATCGTAGCGAAAACTACAGTGCCTACAAATGCTCTGAGACGGACTTTTATGGCAGTTTTTCGGTTTTCGAGAATCATTAAAATATAACAGATGGTTAGCGCTGAAAGGTAATCAATTTACTTAAAAAAAATACAAATGTTTATTCAAAAATCAAATCAAATTTCCATGTCGAATTTGATCCAATGGGTTAGCCGCACCTTTTAGATTTAAAAAATTCCTTCAGGATTGCACTACACTGGTTTTCCAGAATTCCCCCTAAAACCTGTGTTTTAGGGTGAAGCACAGGGATTTTTGTTTTTCTGTATCCTCTTTTTTCATCCGAAGCCCCATAAATTACACTTTTCAGTTGACTCCAGAAGCATGCTCCAGCACACATAATACAAGGTTCGAGCGTAACATATAAGGTACATTCCTTCAAATATTTTGCGCCAAGGAAATGAGTCGCTGCTGTTATTGCCTGCATTTCGGCATGAGCCGTCACGTCATTCAGTGTTTCAGTCAGATTGTGAGCCCTGGCAATTATTTTATTTTCACAAACAATAACCGCACCGATAGGTACTTCGTCTTTGGCCAAAGCTGTTGAAGCTTCCTTTAAAGCCTCTTTCATGAAATATTCAGGGGATGAAGGTGATAAAACCATTTAGGTGAAGGGAATTAAGATTTTAGGTATAGGCGTTTAGGTCGCACAATAAGAACATAGCTTTACAAAGTAATTAAAAAGGTTAATACTATTCAAATGAAACTGCTAAATTTGAATGATTGTGGAATAAGGTTGAGGGAAAAAAGAAAATAAAGAAGAATTAAATTAATCTA
>DAOVQI010000111.1 GCA_030628785.1 Bacteroidota bacterium | reverse complement strand
GAAGCTCCTTACGGAGCTTTTTTTTATAAATTAGTATGAAAACAAAACCTATCCCGGTTACTTTCTATATTGACGGTTTCAATTTTTATTTCGGACTTCGGAACGGAGGAGATAAATGGAAAAGATTTTACTGGATTGATATCGTAAAACTTTGTAAGTCATTTTTAAAAGAAAACGAAGTTCTTGAATGCGTAAAATATTATACGGCCAGGCCTAAAAATGTTGGTAAACGTGAACGGCAGAATACATTAATGAAGGTAAATAAAGGTATTTTAAAATCCATTACGGAAAATATACAGAAAAGGACATAACATGTTTAGCTACCTGCAAAGAAACTTTTAAAGTTTTGGAGGAAAAACAAACTGATGTTCATATTTCAGTTGATATTCTTGAAGATTATATGGTAGGAATTTGCGGTAAAACAATTTTAGTTTCTGCTGACAGTGATCTCTTACCACCAATACGTTCAATATTAAGATTGGATGAATCATTAAGAAAAAAGCATCATGTTGAAATAATTTTCCCACCAAATCAGTTTTCGAGTGCTATGCAAAATACTCGTGTCCCAGTGAAACATATGATCAAATACCGAAGTAGATTCAATCGTGCATTGTTGCCATATGAAGTAAGAATATCTACAAAAAAAGTTAAGATTCCTGATAAATGGAGGAAACAATTGGAGATGTCATCAACAAGTCATGGGAAATTATAAGTTTCCATAGACACAGATATTATCAGAAAAACTTATCAGGGTTCTCATAGGTGGTTTGAGTAATTCTACCAATACTATCATTTTGAAACAAACCGTAATTTCTATACTTTTGTGCCCCTGATATTTGGCTCCATAGTTCAAGGGATAGAATAAAAGTTTCCTAAACTTTAGATCTAGGTTCCCCGCCCGAACGACCGGTATTGAAAGACTGAGTATAACTATATGAACTTATTGGTAATTCGTTTAGGTTTTCACGCTTAAGTAATCAGTGTCGTCCGGTCGGGCGGGGAGTCCTGGGGAACTCACAAAGATAATACTCGATATTGTCGCCCAATCATTTTATTTCATGACCAATTCTTATTATGCTTATGTATTATCTAGCGAAGAGTTTTGTCGTTATTATAAAGGGCATTCCACAGATCCTGACAAAAGATTACTAGAACACAACAATGGGAAAGTCAAAGCGACAAAACCATATATACCATGGAAATTAGTTTATTTCGAAGAATTTAAGAACAGGAAGCTAGCAATAAAGAGAGAGAAATATTTTAAGTCTGCAGCAGGAAGACGATTTCTAAAGAATAAACTTTAAATTTATGTTCCTGGTGGAGCTACAAAGACAAAACCAAATATAAGGGTCCGTTATTTAAATGTGATAATTCAGTACAATTATGAATAATAATCATTTTGAAACAAGCCGGAATATCCATACTTTTGACCGCCTGATATTTGGCTCCATAGTTCAAGGGATAGAATAAAAGTTTCCTAAACTTTAGATCCAGGTTCGAGTCCTGGTGGAGCTACAAAACAAAAAGTCTCTACACCAGTTGTGTAGGGGCTTTTTTTTCCGCTAAGCGGTTCTTCCGAAGGGATGCCCATGGCACAAACCGCTAAGCGGATTTATTTAAGCAGTTATATTTTAAATTCGATAGACCTAGTCGTCTGACCACTTGGAGTAGTCTGACGACTATACGACTAGACGAGTAATGCAGCAGTGGTCTGATAACTAAACTATTTAATATAATGAACCTTAAAGATTTTGAAGAACACATTAACCCAGACATAGTCGAAAGAGGTTACGATTATTATGAAAACGGACTGGTCAGTGATCTGGAAAATACAGAACCCGGTTTATGGATAGCTTATGTCTTTGGTTCGGAACGATATACAGTTACGGTTAATACTCATCGAAGTATAATTAAGGATTGGGAATGCGATTGCCCGTACGATTGGGGTCCGGTATGCAAACATGTAGTTGCCGTGTTTTATGCAATAGCCGAAGAAATTGGAACAGAGCCAATACCCGGTTCAGATAAAGGCAAAAAGAAAAAATCGCAAAAGGAACAACTGAAAGAGATTTACAAAAAAGTTGATAAGCAAGATCTGATCAAATTCCTGGATAGTCAGTTTAGAAATAGCATGGAAATGAAACATACTTTTCTTGCATATTTTGCCGAAATGTTGGATGAAGATTTCCTGACCAAATATGCGAAAATGATCCGGAACTTTTCCAAATCGGCGCAGGGCAGGCATGGATTTATCGACTATCAGCATAGTTTTACTTTTATGAAACCCGTCCTCGGTCTGGTGGATAAGGCTGAAGAACTGACGACACGGAAAGAATATAGTGAAAGCATTGCTATTTGCCGGGCTGTGATTGAAGAAGTCACCGATGCCATACACCAAATGGATGATTCCAGTGGCGAGGCGGGATTTGCTATAAACCGGGCATTTGAGATATTTGCTGAAGTTCTCTCCCAAAATCTTTCACCACTGTTTATGGATGAACTTTTCGATTACTGCATAAAAGAATATCAAAAATCAAAATATCATGACTTCTCTTTTGAATGGCATTTTTTAGACCTCCTCGTTTTGCTTACTAATTCCACCGAAAAGGAGAAGGCGCTTTTTAAGCTTATCGACAAGGAAATCGGAAAGAATAGAAACGAGGAATACGGAGACTGGGTTCTGATTGACTTACAAAAAACCAAAGTTAAATATTTACAGAACCAAAACAGGCACAAAGAAGCACAGCAAATTATTATAAGTAACATTGAATATCCCGAATTCCGTACTATGCTTGTCGACGAAACACTGCAAGATGAAAATTTTGAGGAAGCTAAACGGCTTACCAGGGAGGGAATGGATATTGCACGCAAGATTGGTCACACGGGTACCGAATTCGAGTGGTTTGAAAAATTATTTCAAATAGCTGAAACGGAAAAAAATGAAAAAGACATAATAGCACTAGCCGAAAAGCTTTATTTTAATTACAGATCAGATGCCATGAAATATTATAAAAAACTCAAAAAGCATTATCACTCCGGACAATGGCAGGAAAAAGCCGAAGAGATCATAAACAAAATCAAGGGAAGTGATGAATTGGGTTCTGTCAGGGATGCTCACCAACTTGCTGATATTTTTGTGGAAGAAAAATATATAAACCGCCTCCTCAAACTCCTTAAACTAAACAGTTTTGATTTTAATTTTATTTATACTTATGCTAAAAATATAAGTAGCGTATATCCTGGCGAACTGCCCGGAATTTTCAGGGAAGGACTGCTTAAAATGGCAGAGAAACCGGGAAGGAGTGGTTACAGGCAATTGGCTTCAAACATGAAAAAAGCGGTTAAGTTTGAAGGTTGCAGGGAAATGGTATATTCACTGATTAATGAGCTGAAAATAAAATATAAAAACCGCCCGGCTATGATAGAGATACTTGACCGGAATTTCCCGTAAACCAGCTCAGATAAATAACTCGTAACCTGAACTGGAGTCGGGGCACGAGTAATTAATTTTATAGCCAGGGCGAGGATTAGGAATATTCCAGGACAGAAAGAATGAGTTGGAATCTGACTGGTGAAGCGTACAACTGTGAATAAAGTTGTCAACTTTAAAAAGAAATCTGTTAATAAAGGCTTAAATGTCTTATATCCAAATAAATACAGGCTTTTAACTGGTGAATATATTGTTTAAAACTTGTTCATTATTTTGTTAATAAGTTATTTTATCATCAAAAAGAATCTTCACAATAATACCTAATTTTAAAAAAAAAATCCAGGTCTTTTTTTTCTTAACCTATAGTGTTTCGTTTTGAAATTTTCTGATACAAATTACAACTGGAAGGGCAAAACCATTCTGATCGTGGAAGATGATGTGCCCAACTACAGGTATTTTGAAATCCTGCTACAAGAAACCAATGCCAGAATATTGTGGAGCAAAAACGGAAGAGATGCGGTGGATATTTGTTGTAGCTCCGGCGAAAAAATTGATCTGGTTATCATGGACATTCTCATTCCTTTAATTACGGGTATTGAGGCAACCCGCATAATTAAAAGGTACAATAAAGATATTCCGGTAATCGCCGTTTCAGCATACGCAACCCGTGATAACAGGGAAGGATCTTTTCTTGCCGGATGTAATGATTATTTATTAAAACCTATTCTACCAAAAAAACTACTCGAAACCCTTTCTCCTTTCCTGGATACTGAATCCAGCCATTCTGAAGAACCAGTTAAAGTATATAGGTCATAACTATTTAGCATCTATCTATTCATTAAGTCTTAATTATTCAAATTAAGCACCAATAAACAAATCCCAAAACACAAATAAACTCTAAAAAACCAATGTTCTAAATTCTAAACTGTTTGAGTATTTGATAATTAATAAATTGTTATTTATTTGAAATTTGATATTTGGAATTTTATGTTTTAGTATCTTTTCATAGTTCAAGAACGGACTCTGTTCACCATAATTCTAAAATATTTATTCGTGTTTAAAATTGGACATCTTACATTTTGGATGTATTTGTTATTTTTCTTCACCCTGAGAAAACAAAAACTTCTTCAATAGTCAAATCGAAAACTCTTGAAATATTATAAGCTAATTTTAATGATGGATTATATTTACCTTTTTCTAAAAAGACAATGGTTTCTCTCCGGACTCCAACTTTCTGAGCTAACTCCTCTTGAGTTATATTGATTCTTGCCCTTAACTCTTTAATCTTGCTTTTCATTTAGATTCCCTGTTTTTGTTAAATACAATTTCCAGAAAATATGCAATAAACCTGGTATCAGAACTCCGAGTATCAGCAATTCATCAGTGTAATCCTTCGTAATCAAGTTTATTAGCATTAAAAAGATCCAGAAAAAGATTGAAAACCTGAAAGCGTAGTAACCTGCACGCAGTTCAATTTTCCTTGTCATTTCATCCTCTATTATCTTTCCCCTTTTCGCATCTTTGAATTGCCTCCAGGTCATAATAGTAAAAACAAGTCCTATCATTATGACTAATACCACTATTATAGGACCTTTCATGGTAAGGCTTTGCGGATTTTTTATAAAAATCATTAAACAACCAGCAAAAACTAATGCAAGTATTAAAATTATAATAAGCATTTTAGTAAAAAAAGATTTTGGTTCTTTCATATTAAAATAATTTATTTAAGTTGCATATTCCTAACACAAAGTTAGATATATATAACACATATCCAAAATATTTTATTATTTTTTTATGAATCTGCTAAGCGGATATTATATCATACGGTGTATTTCGCCAGTTTTCTGCTGGCAAGGCAGGTATTCTAACCTAAGGGTAAGAAACGGAATTTAATTTTTTCACCTCTCCCTAATGGTTGTTACATCATTTTCTTTATGTTTTCTGAAACAATATGACCATCGAACAGCTGTACTATCCTGTTAGCATATTCGGCATCAGAAGGAGAGTGAGTTACCATAATGATAGTTGTGCCATCTTTGTTTAATTCAGTCAAGAGATTCATAACTTCCTCTCCATTAGCTGAATCCAGATTACCAGTAGGCTCGTCAGCCAGAATCAGCTTTGGGTTGGCAACTACCGACCGGCAAATGGCAACACGCTGCTGCTGACCTCCTGACAACTGTTGCGGGAAGTGTTTTTTTCGATGCGCAATCTTCATCCTTTCAAGGACTTCCTCTACCTTTTTTCTCCTCTCTTTCGAAGGAACTTTCATGTACAAGAGGGGTAGCTCCACGTTTTCATAAACGGTTAACTCATCGATCAGGTTAAAACTTTGGAATACGAATCCAATGTTTCCTTTTCTAAGATTCGTCCTCTTTCTTTCATTGTATTTCGCCAGTTCTGTACCTTCGAAATACAAGTCTCCGGAGGATGGATTATCAAGCAACCCGAGAATATTCAGGAGTGTGGATTTCCCGCAGCCGGAAGGACCCATAACAGAAACAAAATCACCCTTTTCAACCTCCAGGTTTACCTTATTCAGGGCAGTGGTTTCAACCTCATCAGTCCTGAAAATTTTTACAAGGTCAACGGTTTTAATCATGAGAACAGGTTTTAATTGGTTATCGTTTGCAATATATTAACAAAACACCATTATTTCAGACTACATGTGTGAATTTTTCCCTCAATAAAAGTAATAAAATCCTTTATATCTAAAATAAAAACCTTGTAAAAAATACTCGTCTGACGAATGGATCATTTCGTTTTTAATAATGATTCCTTACTTTTGTTAACTCAGATAAAAATTTGCCCGGATGGATCTTTTTTCCCTGGTTATCATTGCAATCGGTCTTTCATTTGATTCATTTGCCGTTTCAGTTTCAAGCGGGATAATAAAAAGCCGGATCACATTTAATAATGCCATCAAAATTGCATCTTTTCTGGCCTTTTTCCAGGCAGCCATGCCTGTTATCGGATGGTTTTTAGGGTCTGAGATAGAAACCTATGCTGCAGAATTTGATCACTGGATTGCTTTCGGGTTGTTGGCTCTTTTGGGTGGGAAAATGATAATTAGTAGTTTCAGGGATTCATCCATGAGTAAACCGATTGATCCGTTGAAACTTCCTGTTCTTTTCAGCCTGTCGGTTGCAACCAGCATTGATGCACTGATAGTTGGTTTCAGTTTTGGTTTCCTGGAGATAAACATTATCCTTGCAGTGTTGGTCATTGGTGGGATAACTTTCTTTGTTTCCATGCTGGGAATACTATTTGGAAAAAAAAACCGGGTCCGGGTTTGGAAAAAAGATGGAAATTTTAGGTGGCATTATTTTAATCAGCATTGGAATCAAGATCCTGGTAGAACATCTAATGATCCACTGATCCATCTGCCCCGAATTCATAAGAGATTGATCGCTTACTGGAAGAAATTAAAAAGATCATAAAAGCACAAATCAAATGACAGAGAAAACACACATAAAAGTACTATTGATCGGGTTTGGCAATGTGGGGCAAAAAATTGCCGATATTATCGTATTCGAAAAAAATAAATTTCCAGGACTCAACGGTTTAAAGATAAATATCGTTGGTATCATCACAAGATCCAGAGGGTCATTAGCCAATCAAAAAGGCGTAAACATAAGCAGAGCCCTGAAGGAAATCAAAAGCACAGAGTCTTTTTTGCCCTCCAATCCTGACTTCTGTCAAATGAATGGTTGCCGGGCCACTGAAGAACTGGATTATGATGTAATGGTCGAACTTTCAACCCTGTCGATTGAAAAAAAAGGTGAGCCCTCAATTTCTTATGTTGAGAAGTCCCTTACCAGGGGCAGGCATGTGGTTACGGCAAACAAAGGACCGGTAGCTTTTGCTTTCCAAAAATTAAAACGCCTTGCCGGGGAAAATAATGTTCAATTTCTTTACGAATCAACCGTCATGGATGGGGCTCCGGTTTTTAATATGGCAAGGAATAATTTAAAGGGGTGTAAGATAACCGGCCTTTCGGGAATCCTGAACTCAACATCCAATTATATCCTGTCAAAAATGGAAATTGGAGAATCCTTTGACGAAGCATTGAGGACTGCCAGAGAAAAGGGTATAGTTGAAGCTGATGTGAAATATGACATTGAAGGATGGGATGCCGCAGCCAAAATTGTTGCCTTGTCCAATGTGCTTATGGGAGCAGACATAACTCCACCGGATATCTCCAGGGAAGGAATTAGCAAGGTTACTCAAGAGCGAGTTAAAAATGCGCTAAAAAAGAACAAACATTTAAAATTGATTTGCCGTTCTGAAATTAAAGACGGGCTGGTAAAAGCATCTGTCAGGCTGGAAGAAATATCTCAGAACCATCCCTTTGCTCTGGTCTCGGGGATGGGCAACATTTTAAGAATTGAAACTGACTTAATGGGACCGATTTTTATTACACAGGAAAATCCTACTCTTTATGACACGGCTTATGGAGTGCTTGAGGATATGTTAACTATTCAAGACCACTACTTGCCAAATTTCAGAGACATCTCAAAGCCATAAAAAACATTGGAGACTTGAGGTTCGCCAAATTGGGTAGATTTCTGATCTGTCATTGAACAATCTTTAATCAGTAGAGTATCTCGAGCGGAACTAAGTATTCCAATGATAGTCCGTTTTGTATATTTTAAATTAAACATTATTACGGTTAGAACTTGTAATCGAGGTATTTATTCCTAAAATTTGTCTTTTGTCAGACAGTCATCTCCTTTTCTCTGTCAAGCCTGGATTTCATTCGATTACTTTATCATTGTGAGGATCATTTTAAATTTTTCCTTCGCTTCTACAGCGTGAGGTATATTAGCTGGCATGATAATTGACTTTCCGGCATTAAGTTCATATGGTTTCCCCTCAATGATAATGGCTGCTTCACCTTCAACAACCTGAACCAATGCGTCATACGGCGCAGTATGTTCGCTTAGGCTTTCTCCTTTGTCAAAAGCAAACAGGGAAATGTTTCCTGTATCCTTTTTTATCACATTTTTACTCACAATTCCACCAGAAGAATATTCCACTTTGGCAGGAAATGAAAAAATGCTGCTTGTTTCAAAATCAATGTTTGACATAATACATAATCTAAGTTCAAAATTATCTACTGATATATAATGAGTAATGTTATTTACTTATTTTTTTGTATTAAAGGCTAAGGCTAATCCCGAAAACTTTCGGGAGAGGCTAAGGAATTTGACTGCACATCATAGCCTTATGCTTAAGCCAAGGCTTCAGCATAGGAGCTATTGAATTCAATTTGTCTTGTTTTTTATTTTTCAGGCATACTTTTCCTGTTTTTTTCT
>DAOVQI010000043.1 GCA_030628785.1 Bacteroidota bacterium | reverse complement strand
CCCATCAGTCCGCGGTCGTATAGAAAGTCTTCTGTAGGAACTTTCCAGTCGCAGATATGAAAAGCAAATATTTTCCCAAGTTGCCCACATCTTATAATCTCCTTTATCAGCACCGGGTCCCACCAGACATGGTATACATCAATTGCCACTCCCAGCCAGGGAGAATTTAGTTCTTCCACAAAATCATTTGCCTGTTTTAATGTGGTAATGGCAGACCTTGTATCGGCATACATTGGATGCAAGGGTTCGATGGCTAATTTAATTCCAAGTTCTTCGGCTTTTGGTAATATCTTTTTTATTCCATAACGGATATGTTCTCTGGATTTTTCAAGGGATTGTTGAGGGTCTGCTCCACAGACAAGCACCAGCAGGGGAGCTCCTAATTCAAAAGCTTCTTTAATGGCATTCAGGTTATCTTTTATCGCATCCGTTCTTTTAGCTTCATTTACCGAGGCAAAAAATCCACCTCTGACAAGGCTGACAATTTGCAGTCCGTGTTCCCTTAGCATTTGGCCGGTTGACCGGATATCCCGGCCTTCAAGAGTATCCCGCCAAACCGATATACCAGAAATACAGGCATCGGAGTATTTTTTTGCAGCCTCCTCTAAACTCCAGGGTTTGGTGGTGATGGTATGAATGCAAAGCCTGGAAAAATCCTTGATTTCCCTGTTGTTCATTTTACACAATTAAAAAAGGTGTAATAAGGTTCGTTATTGATTATCTTTTGAAGATACAGCGCTACTTCACGAGCGTGATAGTCACCCCACATGCTTGATTCCCCGTTTGGAATTTTGGATCCTTCAGGGACAAAATCCCAGCCGTTTGGATGGTGATATATAGAATGCAGGATGAGTCCCTGGTGGGTTGGATCTTTGCTTATATAGGGTTTATCAAAAAGTGCCTCTAAAACCGTTAATCCAGCTTGCCAATAGTGTTTTCCGGTTTCTGTTTCTCCTTTTTTCTTAAGATAATGTCCCAGGCGCAGTAATCCTTGTGCGCCGATCGCTGCGGCAGAACTATCGACCGGTTCGAATTCGTTATAAGGATTTGCCGGTTGGTTCAGGTAATCACCAAGCTTTTCCAGCCCAGGGGCTCCGGTATCCCAGTATGGAATACCATCAACGGGTGTGTTTTTTATATAAAAGTCACAAGTGGCAAGTGCTGCTTTCAAAAGAAAGGATTCAATGGTTTTCCGTCCACCGACTGGTTTCAACTCATTATCGTCAAGTGTTCCGATAAATTCCAGTTCCTCGGTAAATCCACACATGGCCCAGGCCAGGCCACGGGTCCATGTCGAAAAGGGTGAATATCCCTGTTGGGTATTCGGGCAGCGGTAATTCCCATCTTTCACATTGAATATGCTTTCATGAGCAGTTCTTCCCGGCACATCATACATGTCCCTTCCCTCACCGTAGTAGACTGAGTATTCAGCAGTAGCTTTTGCATGGTTTATCATCCGTTCGAGCAGGTAAACCCTTTTATCATTTTCTTCCTGCAGGAAATGTCCTAAAACATGACTTATGGCAAGTACACGGCTAGAGCGGATGGTATCAACAAAGAGGGAATGAGGTCCGTTAAACGAATAGATAAATCCTCCCTGGTTGATGCGGGTCCAGCGGCTTGCCTGAATTGCGCCGGATATTTTTAATGCCAGCTCGTAGAAACTTTTCTCCCACTCGTTGTATTCAATTTTCTCTTCTTTCAGTAACCTGAGAAGATTACCATAGGTGCTTACATTGTTGAAACCATGATCGTGCACACCGATATGACTTACATGGGGTGCCATAACTTCAACAGTCTTCTTTCTGCCAATATCAAGAAAAGTTGTATTTCCTGTTGCATCGAATTGCATTAAGGCAGAACCGTACTGAAATCCTTGAGTCCATTCGGTCCAGCCGCGGGAAGTATATTTACCCTGAATTGTAAATACAGGAGATGCTTTGCCGGGATCAGTAGATTTTTCTATAGCGATAATCTTTTGGCCTGACAGATCCCAGAATGTATTCAGGTTTGTTCTAAGATCCGCAGGACTGATATTCGGGTTTATTTTCATAAAAAATTGTTTATATAATTAGTGTTTGTCCATAAAGTAATTGCTTTAAATAACGTGAGATAAAATAAAAAAATGAATAAATAAGAAATTATTACACACCCCTCAGTCCCCTCTTTTTAGAGGGGAGGCAAGGTATTCATTTTTTTATTTTATTGACATTACAGATAGACACTAGTAGTTCGTTCTTGAAATAACATATCAATTAAATAAATTTCTCCCAAAGGGATGACTTTGGCATAATTACTCTATCCGTCAGCTGATGGATGACCTAAATAATACCCAAATTCCCAATAACCCAATTGGGACTTGGTTTTTGGAATTTATTTAGAAATTAGGTCAATTAGGTTAATTAGGTTAATTAGATTTCTGTTTAATGTTTTTTCATTGCCATATTAATTAAGAAACGCTCTATAGTTAGTTAGTGCTTTACTTTAAGTCAAACTCTGACTTTTAGTGTAATCGATTCACCTGTAAAAAAAGAACAAAGTTACTTACTTTTAAGAAGTTTGTTCTTAAATCACTAATATACAATAATAAAATTAATTCTTGTGGTACTTAGTTAGGTTTGTGCTTTGCGGTGCATAGGTCGGAAATACCTTGATTTAGGTCAGTAGTTGCACCGCTTTTTCTTCTGTTTTGCATTTAACCCCGGGTTTCACCCGGGGCTATTGTTGTTCGACCCTTACAGGGTCGGTCTAATGATTTTCCGTCGTGTTTTTACTTTGTGGTGCAAGGATCTGATATAATATGATTTACCAGTACCACGGTTCTAACCGTGCCACGGTTTTAGGTTACTCATACCGTAAGGCGTCAGCCGGTCTGCCGACTGCAGCTTTTACTGCCTGATAGCTGATGGCTAACAAGGCAATAAGCAATGTTATCATTGCAGATAACAATATGACCCACCATTGGATTCGAATATGAAAAGCAAAATTTTGAAGCCATTTGCTCATGAAATACAATCCCAATGGAATAGCTATAATGAGGGAGATTAAAACATAAATTATGAATTCACGGGAAACCAATAATGTGATCGATGTTGTATTAGCCCCAAACGTTTTTCTTATCCCGATTTCCTTGGTCCTTAACTGTGCGGTAAATGCAGAAATGCCAAACAGACCCAAGCATGCAATGAAAATTGATAATAAAGAAAATGCCTTAAAAAGGTCAAGTACATTTTTTTCATTTTTATATAGGCTTGATAGATAAGTCTCAACAATCTCATAGCTAAAAACTGTTTCAGGCACGAGTTTTTTCACTGTCTTCCTAAGATGTTCCATGGCTGCTTTGTACTGTCCGGATTGAATTCTTACCAGGACATAACCAATACCTATTTGTCTCCCCTGTTCAGTGTTAATATATTCAATGACTAATGGTTCGATGAGGCTGTGCAGGGAGGCAAAATGAAAATCTTTTATTACTCCAATAATCTCACCATCTCCGCCAAAAGTACTGGAACCCCGACTTCCTACAGGATTTGTTAAGTTAAGTGCTTTAACAGCAGTTTCATTTAAAATAAATGCATGGGACAGGGAAGGAACATCCTTGAAATCTTTACCTTCAATGAGCTCAAGTCCCAGTGTAGTCAAATAGTTTTCATCGGACCTCATAAAGCGCATTGAAGGAAGTTCTGTATCGTCCGGTAGATTGTCAGGCCTCAACCCCTCAACACTACAAGTTTCACCCGGCAAATTCGATACTATTGAAGCGCTGATGACCGAAGAGTGTCCGGTAATTTCATTTTTCAATGCTTCAGGTTCATTTATTGCAAACTCAGCAAGATCTCCATCGATATTAACAGCAATCAGGTTTTCTTCATCAAACCCCATTTCCTTGGTATGAAAATAATCCATTTGCAGATAAATAATGAAAGTAGAGAAAATCATAAATCCAGCCAGTACAAACTGGACTACCAGAAGCGTTTTTCTAATACGATTGGCTTTGGATTGGGGATCTTTAATACCTTTTATACTCATAACCGGATCGAATGAAGAAACAAAAAGGGCCGGATAAACACCGGATAGCAGACCTACTACGATAATAATTCCCGACATCACAATTATGTTAATTGGGGAAAATACCTGTGATAATGTGATCAATTTACCAGAAAGCTGGTTGTACAATGGTATCAGAAAGTCGATAAATAAAATTCCTGCCAGGCCGGCAATAAAAACCTGGATTAGCGCTTCCCCAAGGAATTGTCTGACTAGTTGGCCTTTAAATGCTCCGGTTACTTTTCTTATACCAACTTCTTTCATCCTTTTAAAGGAATGTGAGGTAGCAATATTAACAAAGTTTACTCCTGCAATGAATAATATAAAGATTGCTGAAATAGTAAACACTATAATGTAAACTATATTTCCATTTCTCCTCATTTCCTGTTCAAGGTTCGAATGAAGATGAATTTGGGTAATTGGCTGTAATGAAAACATTCGATCGGATTTCATTTCTTCACGCGTACCGTCAAATTGGTAATACTCCATCTGAAAATCCAGCATCTTTGATTCCACATCCTTTTTTTGGTACTTGTCCCCCAATAGAACATAGGTATAAACCCCTGCCCAGGTACGTGCGTAATACAGATCTTTATATCCCATTTCTATTATGAAGTTCCTGAACGAAGCAAAAGTGATAAGAAAGTCAATTTTAAAATGAGTATTGTGTGGTAACTCTTTAAACACCCCTGTTACTTTCAAAGGTATCTGAGATTGGAAAAGCAAGATTTTACCCATTGGATCTTCATCGCCAAAATATTTATAAGCAATAGAGGGAGATATTATTATCGAATTGACATCTCTGAGTGCGGAACGTGAATTACCATGAAGAAACTCGAGGTCGAACATCTTAATGGCAATTGAGTCAGTAAAAAAGCCCCAATTTTCTTCAAATGATTTTTTTTCTCCTCCTTCAGGTTGATATGAAAACACTACGGAGAACGCCTGTCTGAAGTGAGTGGCCATTTCAATTTCAGGAAAACTTACCACCATTTCATCGGCCAATACCGGAGCGGTTGGAGCCCAATTCCTTACCTGGTCACCGTAATGGGCTGTATTTATTACCCTGAAAATCCTTTCTGACTTGGGAAAGAACTTATCATAACTTATCTCATCCCGAACATGAGTTAATATGAGAAATCCTGTGGCAATACCTAGTGCCAAACCAAGTAGATTAATAAAGCTATTGAGCTTTTGTCTGAAAAGGTTGCGAATGGTAACTTTAAAAAAATTTTTCAACATAGTTTAGTAATATAATGTTTTTTTATTCATATCGTAAGCTTACTACTGGATTTTGTACTGAAGATTTGTACGTTTGATATCCAATGGTCAGGATAACAATTACAAAAACCAGTACGCCTGATGCGATAAAGATCCACATACCAACCGATGTGTGATAAGCCAGTTGTTTAAACATAAATTGCATCAAAATAATGGCAATAGGATAGGCAATTAAAAAAGCAATAAATACCAGTTTTGTTGATTCTTTGGACAATAACAGAATTATACGGGAAACAGAGGATCCCATGGCTTTCCTAATCCCTATTTCCTTTGTACGCATTTCTGCTGAATAGGTAACCAGCCCAAATAAACCAAGACACGATATTAGTATGCCTAACAAGGTAAAAAACAGTACGATCTTGTTTATAGGGCCCGATATTGCATATAACGGGTCGACATAGTCATTAAAGAAATAATAAATAAACGGGTAGATGGGATTAATTTCAGAAAATACTTTTTCGATATATGAAATTACAGATGTTTCCCTGCCCGTCTCAATTTTTATAAACAAATAGTCTTCAATTGAGCTAAAAGGTAACATTATAGCTTCACCAGCCATGGTTACCGGAAAGGAAAAAAAATCTTCTACAACCCCGATAACAGTATACCTGTCATCCCACAGGTAAAAAGACCTTCCAACCGGGGATTCCCATCCTAACTTCTTTACCATTGATTCATTTATAACCATGGATTCATTATTTGATGATGAAAGATTTCTTGAGTAAAACCTGCCTGCTGTTAATTTAAGATCGAATGTTTCAAGAAAATCATAACCAACCCATGCAACCCTGGCCATTGAATTTTTCTCATCGGATGTTTCACCCCATTCAAATTCTCCCTGGTCGATGAAAAGAGGAATTTTGGAACAAGTTGTCACATGTAGTATATCGGGATTTTGTCGTAGTCGGGTTTTGAAGACTTCGTATTTTTCTTCCAACTCCCCACGCACCGGCATATATATGATATTATCCCTCGTTATACCTAAATCAGCATTTCGAACATAGTTGTATTGTTTATATACGATCATTGTAATAATCATCAGAAGTAACGCAAAAGAATACTGTATTACAACCAATATCTTTCTGAATCTGACACCTTTCTTACCAGTTTTAAATGCATTTTTCATGATGTCGGCAGGTTTGAAACCGGAAATAAAAAAAGCCGGATAACTTCCTGCCACAATTCCGGTAAACAGGATAATACCAATAAGGAGAATTAAAAACTTATAATTGGTTAAATCCAGTGATAAATTCGCTTGAAGGGCAGTGTTAAGTTCATTAATAAATAAATCGATTAAAAAAATGGCTATGTTCAGAGCGATAAACACCATTAATAACGATTCTCCTAAGAATTGTTTGATTAGTTGGTGTCTTCCGGCCCCAACCACTTTTCTGATGGCAACTTCTTTGGTGCGAGTTATATATTTTGCGGTTGACAGGTTCATAAAATTAATACATGCGATAAGCAGTATTAACAAGGAAAGTACTGAAAATAAGATAATACCTATAATTGCCTTTGTTTCTCCATATAAGTATACTTTTTTCAGTGGAGTCAGGAATTGTCTTGTTTTCGTACCCGGATCAAAAAGGCCACTGAAAAAATCAGGTAATTGCCGACTGATATTCTGCCAGGAATTATTATCCGGGAGTAAAACGTACGTGTAATATGGATTTCCGGTAAACCAGCCGATATGATGTCCCAGTTCTATCAGGAAATCAAAGGGTACAAGGAAGTCAAATTGAATACTGGAATTTTCAGGAACATTTTTAATAATCCCTGTGACTGTAAAATCGTATTTATTGTTAATCCTTATGATTTCTCCTATAGGATCCTTTGAATCGAAGTATTTCTTAGAAATTTTTTCGGTGATAACAATGGAGTTAGGCTGTGTTAGAGCAGTTGAGGGATTACCCTGTAAAAAATGGAAAGAAAATATCTCAAAAACAGTAGAATCGGTTGCCATGCCCCTGTTTTCGAGGAACTTTTTTTCCAGGATCATAGTTTTGATGTTTGATTCTGATGTCTGTTCGTGAATTTCAACTTTACTAACAGGTTGGTAATTAAGTAACAGTTCGCCAACGTTAGAGAACCTGGTTGTAGAAATTATTTCTGTAAATTCTTCTTTTAAGGCCTGAGCATATGCTCCTCCACTTCGGTCAGTAGTATACTCATTATCTCCTGTTTTAATTGTCTGTTGTACCAGGAAAATATTTTCAGACTTATCGTGAAATCCGTCGTAACTTAATTCATTCTGAACCCAAAGGATAATTGTTATGGAGCAAGCTAATCCAATGGCCAAACCCATTAGGTTAATAATGGAAAACATTTTTTGCCTTAGCATATTCCTGATAGCAGTTATAAAATAGTTTTTTATCATAGAAAGTTTTTTTAGCTCTTGTTCAATTCTCATGCCAAGGTTAGTAAAAATCTCTTTGTCAGCGAGATATATGTATGTAATTTTTAAAGAAATGATCGATTGTCCATTCATGGACACTCAAATGTTCATATTTGGACGTAAGTATAGTCAGGGTTTGGCTTAAAGTCTAGCCCTGTGAAATTGAGCTAAAGCTCAGGCGATTTTATCGCCATTTCACAGGGCAGGCCTTGACTATATTAACTGGAATTATTTCAAGGGTGTTTCACAGGGCGGACTTTGTTACTAAAAACCGTGTCACGGATAAATCAAGGCAAATCAGATTCATGCGCCAACCCCGACAGGGTTCTGCCAAAGGTAGAGGGAGCGAGTAAACCCTGTCGGGGTTAAATTATTAAAATATGTCAACTTGAAAAGAATAAATTTAATTGTATATTAGAATTCTTTATGAGTATAACGGAAGGGAAAATATTAATAGTTGATGATGATCCATATATCATCTTGTCATTACAGACGTTATTGGAACAACATTATTCGTTTGTGCAAGCTATTAGTGATCCTGAAGAGATTACAGGGTTGATAACACAGGATTCCTTTGATGTAATTTTGCTGGATATGAATTTTAAGCTTGGGGATACTAGTGGGAGAGAAGGGATAAAATGGCTGAAAAAGATCCTTAAAATAGATCCGGAAACAAATGTAGTTATTATTACTGCCTACGGTGGGATACATACAGCAGTGAAAGCCATGAAAGCCGGGGCTATTGATTTTATTGTAAAACCATGGCAAAATGAAAAAATTCTTTCAACAACCTCAGCAGCTTTTAAGTTAAGTTTATCGAAAAAGAAAGTTACAAAGCTGAAATCCCGGCAAAGAATATTAAGTTCTACCATTGATACCCAATTTGCTGAAATTATCGGACACTCACCAGCGATAAGGAAGGTTTTTGATGATATTTCTAAGGTTGCTAGGACGGAAGCAAATATATTCATATTAGGGGAAAACGGTACCGGGAAGGAGCTGGTAGCCAGGGCGCTTCACAGAAAATCTGCCAGGGCTGAGGAGGTCTTTATTTCGGTTGATCTGGGTTCTATTACTGAGAGCTTGTTTGAAAGTGAGCTTTTCGGTCATGTCAAAGGAGCTTTTACTGATGCCAGGGAAGACAGGGCCGGTCGTTTTGAAGCAGCCTCTTGTGGTACACTTTTCCTTGACGAGGTCGGCAACCTGCCATTATCGCTTCAGGTTAAATTACTTAGCGTACTTGAAAACAGGAAGATTATACGTGTTGGAAGTAATAAAGCTATTGATGTTGACATACGACTTATATGTGCTACGAATCAAAATGTAAAGGAAATGATAGCAGATGGGATTTTTAGACAGGACTTGTTATACAGGATCAATACGGTTGAAATTTCGTTGCCGCCACTTCGGGATAGGATAGAAGATATTCCTCAGCTTGCCAACTATTTTTTAGATAAATATTCCAAAAAATACCGTAAACCTGAATTAATCCTGCCTAAACAGGTAATAAAAAAACTTCAACGCTTCAATTGGCCGGGAAATATCAGGGAATTTCAGCATGCAATTGAAAGGGCAGTGATTCTAAGTGATGGAAAAAAATTGGAGACTGAAGATTTTAAATTTCTATCAAATGATAAAAAAGAAGAAATCCCATTCGACAAGTATAATTTGGAAAACCTCGAAAAATGGGCGATTTTGAATTGTCTGGAAAAACATGGTGGGAATGTAACAAAAGCAGCTACTGAACTGGGGCTAACACGGGGTGCCTTGTACAGAAGAATCGAAAAATATGGTAAATAGGAATTTCAGATTTAATGTCTTTTTTAGGCTTGGTATTGTAATGATACTCATGGGGCTATTCTCATATTATCTGTTTGTAGCAGACAAATATATCAGGAGTTTTTATATTGGATTTTTTATTCTGGCTTTGGTCATTGAATTATTGTGGTATGTTGATAAGAGCAACAGGGAACTTACAACGTTTCTGAGTACATTATTAAGTGACGACTTTACTTCGAGGTTTAGAGATTATAGAAAAGGTAAAAGCTTTAAATTACTCTACCAGGCAATGAATCTTATTACAGATAAATTTCACAAGATAAGTGCTGACAGAGAAATACAATTTCAATATCTTCATACTCTGGTTGATCAAGTTAAAGTCGGGATATTATCATATGATTCAAAGGGCAGGGTCCATCTTGTAAATCAGACCTTCAGGGAGTTATTTGGCACACCTCGCATAAGAAAGAATAACATGATCACTGAATTGGGTCCTGAGTTTCATAAACTGGTTGAAAAGATCAAACCAGGAGAACGATTTGTATATAAAGTATCAAAAAAGGGAAGTGACATTTCGCTCGCTATTCATGCAACGGAATTTAAAATGAAGAATAAGCGTTTTAAACTAATCTCAGCACAGGATATCCGCAGAGAATTGGAAGAAAGGGAATTGGAAGCATGGCAGAAACTTATACGTGTCCTTACACATGAAATAATGAATTCTGTTACTCCAATTTCTTCATTAAGTTCATCCCTGTATGAATTAGTAAAAATTGAAGAAGAACAGGAAAAACCATTGAATGATAAAGCCAAACAAAGATTGCAAAGTGGCCTTGAAGCTATTATCGACCGGAGCTCAGGACTGATGAAGTTTACAGAAGCATATAAAACGCTTACACGAATTCCTCCTCCTGATATAAAGCCTATTCAGTCGGATGAATTAATTCACAGAATTGAAATTTTGTTTAAAACACAAACAGAAGAAAAAAATATTGATTTCAAAGCTGAAACCTTGTCGAAAACATGGAGTTTTCCGGGTGATATTGAGCTGCTTGATATGGTATTCATCAATCTGATGAAAAATTCTATGGAGGCTCTGGAAAATACCGAAGAACCTCAAATAAGAATCAGGATAAGTAAATACGAAGAGAAAAAAACACTCATTGAGGTAAAAGATAACGGAGCAGGTATGTCAGAAGAGATAATGAGTCAGATTTTTATTCCTTTTTATACTACCAAACCAAAAGGATCGGGAATTGGTCTAAGTTTGTCGAATCAGATAATCAGGTTACACGGAGGCACAATTGCGGCTGACTCGAAGCCTGGTAAAGGTTCAACATTCACTATTGTAATATAATCCGGTATTCGGTAACGACGGGGCTATTGTTGTTCAACCCTTACAGGGTCGGTTTTTCAGGTTAGAATGTCAATGTAAAAATCGTTTCAACACCAGGTTGGGAACGAGCGGTAATGGTGCCTTTATGTAGTTGCATTATTTGCCTCGAGATACTCAGCCCGATCCCGGTCCCGTTCTTCCTGGTTGAAAAGAAAGGTACAAAAATATCTTCCAGAATTTCTTCCGGGATGCCGTCGCCATTGTCTGCAACTTCGATCTTATGGCGATCATCCTGAATCAATGCGGATAAATTAATTTTCGGTTCGGGAGTTTTTTCAAGGGCTTTTACAGAATTTTGAATAAGGTTTATCAATACCTGTTCAACCAATTTTTCATCGGCGGTTAAATGAAGATTTTCAGGTCGTACTCTGAATGTTATTATAATTTTCTTTTTTGTTAATTCATCTTTCAATAAAGCTGAAATATTCTGAAAAAGTTTCGGTATGGGAAAGGTAGAATATTTTGGTTTTGGAACCTTAGTCAGACTTCCATACGATTCAATGAATCTTTTCAGTCCCTTGCTTCTTTTTTCAATGGCCTTAAGTCCGGCAATGGAGTTGTAAATAGTTTCGTCGTCAATTGTGGAACCAGGTTTGGGTTTCCCATTTTGCTCAAAATAATTGATCAACGTTGAGGAAAGTAAATTGATAGGACTCAAGGAGTTAATAATCTCATGATTTAGCACTTTAATTAATCTTTGCCAGGCATCGACTTCTCCCTGTTCAATTTCTGATCTGATATTCTGAAGGGAAACCAACTTGATTCTTCTTCTCTCGATTATGAATTCAACCGCTTTAACGGACAAGTGAATGGATTCATTCTTAACCTGCAATTTAATCAGATCAGTTTGATTATGTTTCAGGTTGGAAAGATAATCTGACAAACCCTGTTTTACATTATCAAGGTCTTGTATATTTCTAATATGCTTTTTATTAAATAGCTGTGAGGCAGCCTCATTATAAATTTCCACTTTTCCTTTTTCATCAAAAGAAATCAATCCAATTCCTACGTGTTTAATGGTATGCAAGAAATAAAAATGCTCACTTTCCTTTTCAATCTTAGCCTGACTTATTGTCTTACTGATCTGATTGAAGACTTTATAGAGTTCTTTAAATGTTTTTTCTCCTCCTTTTTCCTTATACTTCCGGGTAAGATCTTTGTGCTTTAATGAATGTAAAAATCCAGCCAGATCCCGGTTTGTTTTCCTAACGTAATACATCAGATAAGACACCTGGCATATCCAGATAAAAACTAAAGAAACACTTGTAACAAGTGTATACTCTTTTGTGATACTCCACGTAAAAATTAGTGGAATCAGGGCGATTCCAATTGCCTGTACGGTGACAGCTAATCTGAATCGGTCATAATTCATATTTTTTAATTTTTTCATAAAGTGTTGACCGGTTTATTCCAAGTTCTTTTGCTGTTAAACTGATATTTCCACGGAATTTTTCCAGCGCCGTTTCAATCAACTCTTTCTCATTTTCTGACAAATTAAATGAAACCGGCTTATCTGGTAAGATTTTCCTGGATTGTAATAATAAATTTTCAGGTTCTATTACATTTGAATCGGTTAATATCACAGCCTTTTCAATAACATGTTGCAGTTCTCTTATATTTCCGGGCCATCTATGTTTTTGCAATGCTTTTAAGGTAGCCGGGCTTAGTTTTAACTTTTTCTTTTTATACTTATCCATGTATTGGCTTAGAAAGAACTGGGATAAAACAGGTATATCTTCAACCCTTTTACGTAATGGAGGAATTTCAATTTGCACTGTGTTTATCCTGTATATTAAGTCTTCACGGAAATTGCCTTTATCAATCATTTCGGCTATGGGTTGATTAGTAGCACAAATCAACCGAATGTTAACCGGAACAGGAGTATTGGATCCCAAACGTATAATTTCACGGTTTTGAATGGCTGCCAGGAGTTTTGATTGTAAAAATAATGTAAGATTACCTATTTCGTCTAAAAACAGTGTGCCACCTGAAGCTATTTCGAATCTTCCGGTTTTATCTTCGTTAGCATCGGTAAAGGCGCCTTTTTTATGACCGAATAATTCGCTTTCAAATAAGGTTTCACTCAATGCGCCAACATCCACACTAACGAAAATTTCATCTGCACGATTCGATTTGCGGTGAATTTCCCGGGCAATGACTTCTTTCCCTGTACCATTCTCT
>DAOVQI010000200.1 GCA_030628785.1 Bacteroidota bacterium | reverse complement strand
GTAAATTCCGATACATTAACATAACATAAAAAACAAGATGAAAGGAATCTGTTTATTAATTATTACCCTTTTATTAAGCCTTTACACACGGTGTCAGGAGACCGGTGAAAAAATCCTGATGACAATCGGACATAGCCCTGTCACGTTAAGTGAATTTGAAAGAATCTATAAAAAAAACAATACCGGTAATAATGTTTTAGATAAGAAACCGGTTGATGAATATCTTGAGCTTTTTATAAATTTTAAGTTAAAAGTGATTGAAGCAGAACGTCTTGGCCTTGACACTCTCCCCGAATTTAAAAAGGAACTGAAAGGGTACAGAAGCCAGCTTGCGAAACCCTATTTAACTGACAGGGAATTCTCAGAAGAATTGATTAAAGAAGCATATAACAGGCTAAAGACTGAGGTAAATGTAAGTCATATTTTAATCAAACTGCCTAAACACCCCTCCCCGGAGGATACGCTCCGTGTTTATAATAAAGCAATTAAAATACGAGACAGGATCCTTTTGGGTGAATCTTTTGAAGCAATTGCCAGGGGATCATCGGATGATCCATCAGCAAAAAGCAATGGTGGAAATTTAGGATACATCACTGCCTTCAGAATGATTTATCCTTTCGAATCGGCAGCCTATAATCTGGAAGTTGGCAAAATCTCAATGCCGGTTAGAACCCGGTATGGATACCATATTTTAAAAGTAAATAATAAGAGGGAGTCACAAGGAAAAATTAAGGTTGCCCATATTATGATCGCCGTGCCCAGAGGTTCAAAGCCTGAATTTTTCAAAAAGGCTGAAGAAAAAATTTATGATATCTATACCAAACTACTACAAGGAGAAAATTTTACTGAATTAGCCGGCAATTATTCAGAAGATCCGGGATCGGCTAAAAAAGGAGGTGAACTGGAATGGTTCGGAACAGGCAGGATGGTTCCGGAATTCGAATCCGCAGCATTTGCCCTGGAAAGGAACGGTGAGTTTTCCAAACCATTTAAAACAGCTTTCGGATGGCATATCATTAAGCGTCTTGACAGAAAAGAGCTTGAATCCTTCGCACAACTTAAACCTGAACTATCCAGAAGGATTGCCAGAGACGAACGTTCGGCTTTAAGCAAAACATCATTAATAAACAAACTAAAAGCAGAATACAACTTTAAGCTGGATTCTTTCAGACTCAAAGACTTTTATTCTACTGTTGAACATTCTCAAACCAGTACCGGTTTTGATATCCGAAGAGCAAATTCCTTATATCAACCACTATTCTCTTTCGCAAATCAGGTATATAATCAAAACGACTTCTTCAATTTTATCCAAAAATTTGTTACCAGTAAAGAGTATCACTCTGTTAAGAAATTTGTAGACCAATTATTTAATAATTTTACAGGGGAAAAAATACTCGATTATGAGAATAGTCAACTCGAAAAAAAATACCCCGAATTCCGGTATCTGATGAAAGAATATCATGATGGGATTTTATTATTCGAACTAACCGATAAAATGGTTTGGTCGAAGGCTGTTTCGGATACGGTTGGACTCCTGGATTTTTACGAGGAGAATAAAAACAACTACATGTGGGGAAAAAGGGTTGAGGCAACCATTTATACTTGTCATAATGATTCCCGAACAAAGGAACTGGCAAAAATGTTAAAAAATCGAAGGAAAAAGGGTTATACGGAAACATATTTGTTAAACCATTTCAACACCGGAAGCAAAGAAAAATACCTGAGTATCGAGAACGGGGTATTTGCGAAAGGCGACCGGGGGATCATAGATTCCATTGACTGGGAAAAGGGTATTACCCCTGTTTTCGAATACAATGGAAAACCAACAATTGTTATTATAAGCAGGGTTATCAAACCACAACCGAAAACACTCGAAGAAGCCAGAGGGATCATAACCTCTGATTACCAGAATTCCCTTGATAAACAATGGATCCGGGAATTAAGAGAAAAATATAAGGTTAACATTAGCAAAGAATTATTGTCTAAAATAAAGTGAAGATTTTGAAATTGTAACTAATCGTTAAGTCGAGATTAAAAGAAACTAATTGTTATACGTTATATGTTATATGTTCAATTTGAAAGCTTATAACGTATAACTTTTAACGTATAACCTATAATACATAACAAAAAAAGAGATTTTAAAAACTGTCCTTAGGACTCCTATGGAGATTAGTTACAGAAACAATTATAGCATGAAAAAAACGTTAATATTTTGTTTGCTAATGGCAATTTTCTCCTGCTCGACATATCATTCGAATAATGGAGGGGATCCAATTGCTACGGTAGGAGATAAATATCTCTATCTTTCCGATATCCCCGATTTCTTTTCCTATGAACTGTCAGCAAAAGACAGTGCCTTCATCGCTAAAAAATATATCCAAAAATGGATCAAAAAGCAATTGATCCTTCAAAAAGCTGAACTGAACCTGACGGTAGCCAAACAAAGAGAAGTGAATAAGCAACTCGAAGAAACCAGGGCATCCCTGATCATATATCAATACGAACAGGAAATGATCAAGCAGAAGCTGGATACTATTGTAACAGAAAACGAAATCGAAGCATTTTACAGGGAAAACCCTTCAAATTTTATCCTGAAACAAAATATTGTTAAAGCTTTGTACGTAAAATTATCAATTGATGCCCCAAATCTTAACAAAGTTAAGCAATGGTATAAATCCAACAACGATGAGGATTTAACACAATTGGAGAGTTATTGTTACCAGTATGCTGAAAAGTTTGATTATTTTAATGAAGAGTGGATATATTTTGATAAATTATTAAAAGAATTACCGGTTATAATCCCTGACCAGGAAAGATTTTTAAACCGAAACAATTATATTGAAACACAAGACTCGTTATATCATTACTTTGTTCATCTGCGGGACCACACATTAAAAGGTGCTGTTTCACCCGTTGAATTCGTGCAAAACGATATAAAAACAATAATCCTTACCAACAGGAAAATAGAATTTCTGAAAGAATTGGAGAATAATATTTATAATGATGCTTTAAACCGCAATGAATTTGAAATTTACTAATTTGGGTTACGAGTTACGGGTTGCAGATCATTAGTAGAGCGTTTATTATGATACTCGTCAGACCACTACTGCTGCCGGGAGTTATTTACTCGTCAGACCACTACTACTGTTTGACTTTATGATTAGATTTAAAATGTTATGCTAATAATTAAGATATAATAATAAATTTGAACATCAAAGTGGTCAGACGAGTTAGACCTGTTATGGTTTATGTAAAAAGTTAATGCATTTTAGTGGTCAGACGAGTAAATTTGGGTATTATTTAGGTCAATTAGAAATTAGAGTAATTAGAAATTTATTAAAATGATATGCTAAGAAGAAAAAAAACAGGAATTTTTCTATTATTCATATTAGTTACTGTTTCCTCACTGTCCCTGAGAGCACAAACTAAAATTATTGATCAGGTTATTGCAGTGGTTGGAAACAACATAATCCTTCAATCGGATGTTGAGAACCAAACCCTGCAGTTAAAAAGCCAGGGTAGCAGAACACCCACTTCAAAACTAAGATGCGAAGTTATTGAAGACCTTCTTTTCAGTAAACTATTACTAAACCAGGCAAAAATTGATAGTATTGAAATAACCGAAGGCGAGATCGAAGGAAACCTAACCCAAAGACTTCAGGTTTTTATTAACCAGATAGGATCAGAAGAAAAATTAGAGGAGTTTTACGGTAAATCCATTCTGGAGATCAGGGAAGATTTTCATGATCTTATTCGCGAGAATCTGTTAACCCAAAAAATGCAAAGTGCAATTACCGGCGACATAAAAGTAACCCCATCTGAGGTGAGAAGTTATTATAACCGGTTGTTAAAGGATAGCCTGCCTTTAGTTAATTCGGTAGTGGAAATCAGCCAGATCGTTAAAAATCCTCCTTTCTCCGAACAAGCCAAATTTGGTGTCCGGGAAAAACTGCTCAATCTGAGGAAGAGAATTGTTGATGGAGAAAATTTTGCAACCCTTGCAATATTATACTCTGAAGACCCCGGTTCTGCCGGACGGGGTGGCGATCTTGGATTCCGTAACAAAGCCGACTTCGTTCCCGAATTTTCAATGGTAGCTTTTTCCCTGAAGGAAAATACTGTTTCAAAAATTGTTGAGACCGAATTCGGATTTCATATTATTCAACTCGTTGCCAAAAGGGGTGAACAGGTTAATGTTCGACATATTCTGATTAAACCGAAAGTGTCTCCTGAAGAGGCACGGCAGGCAAAGCACCTTCTGGACAGTATAGCCAGCCTGATACGGTCAGACTCGATCAGTTTTGAAACAGCCGCAAAAATCTTTTCAGATGATGAAAATACACGGATAAACGGTGGAATTATGATAAACCCATATCCAAAGCCATGGGATCAAACTCAGTCACTTGATACAAAATTCGAACTTGACCAGCTTGATCCTATTTTGTATCATCAAATCCGCAACTTAAAAGTAGGTGAGATTTCCGACCCCTTTGAATTCGAAGATGAGTCGGGAAATAAAGTTTATAAAATTGTTACAATAAAATCACAAACCAAGCCGCACCGAGCAAATATTAAAGATGATTATCTTTATCTTCAGGAAATGACCAAGTTATACAAACAAGACGAAATATTCAGGAAATGGATTAAAGAAAAGCAGAAAATCACCTATATAAGAATTAATGACGAATTTAAAACCTGTAATTTCAAAAACGAGGGCTGGGTGAAGAAATAACAGATATGCGAAAATTTCTCTGCAGTTTATTGTCGATACTCCTGTTTTGCTGTTTGATTAAAACCGGATTCCCCCAGGAAAGAACGCAAATAAGGATTCTTAACTCCAATAGTCTGGAGATGAAAAAAAGCATGGGATCGGAGTTAAAACGCCTTATCGGTGATGTTGAGCTTCAACACGAAGATGTTTTCATTTATTGCGACAGCGCTTATCTGTATGAAGATAAAAACCTGGTTGAAGGATATAGCAACGTGTATATCAAGCAGGGTGATACATTACACTTGTATGGTGACTTTTTACGCTACAAAGGAGATATAAAACTTGCGGAGGTTCGCCGAAACGTCCGCCTGGTTGATAAAGAAACGGAATTACTTACGGAATTTCTGGATTACAATATCAATGAGGAATTTGGTTTTTATTTTAATTGGGGGGAAATTTATAACGGGGAAAACACCCTTGAAAGTAAGTTGGGTTATTACTACGCAAATCAAAAATTATTTTTTTTCAGGGATAGTGTTAAAATAATTAATCCTGATTATACCATATATTCCGATACACTTAAATACAATACCGTATCGGAAATTTCGTATTTTTTAGGTCCTACTGAAATAATCAGCGACAGCAGTTATATCTATTGTGAAAATGGCTGGTATAATACCAAAACCGATATTTCACAGTTTAACCAAAATGCCTACCTGATCAGCAAGGAACAAACGGTCAAGGGAGATTCATTGTATTATGACCGGAATCGTGGTTTTGGCAAAGCATTCAAAAATGTTGAACTTATTGATACCGTTCAGCAGATTATCCTGAAAGGGAACTATGCCGAGTATTATGAGGAGCCGGAAAAAACCATGATTACCGATAGTGCGCTTTTTATTCAGATAACCAACGGAGACAGTTTGTTTGTCCATGCTGATACGCTGAGATCCAGATTGGATTCAACCAATACGCATAAAATCTTAAGTGCATACTTTGAAGTTAAAATGTATAAAAAGGACTTCCAGGGTAAATGCGATTCCATGTCCTATTCTTTCCGGGATTCAGTTATACAACTTTATGGAGACCCTGTCTTGTGGTCTGATGAAAACCAGCTTACCTCTGAGTATATTGAGATCCATACCAAACATAACAAACTTGATTACCTGGAGTTATATCGTTCAGCCTTCATTATTTCGCAGGAGGATTCCATCCGGTTTAACCAAATTAAAGGAAAGAATATGACCGGATATTTTAAAAATGGAGAATTGGAGAAAATTGATGTAAAGGGAAACGGGCAAACCATATATTTCCCTAAAGACGAAAATGAAATAATTGGGGTTAATCAGGTTGAAAGCAGCGATATTACCCTTTTCTTAAAGGATAAAGAGATAATTAAAATCAACTTTCGCACAAAACCTGGCGGGACGCTGAATCCTCTGGATGATACCCCGGATAGTGAAATGAAGTTTAAGGATTTTAAATGGCTGGAAAAATCAAGGCCAAAATCAAAAATCGGGGTTTTCGAGTGGAAATAAGAAAGCCCCGCGATATCTCTAGGGCCTTTTCTTAATATTCATCTTCATTAAAAAAGAAATCATCCTTACTCGGATAGTCGGGCCAGATGTCTTCAATGCTTTCGTAGATCTCGCCTTCATCTTCAATTTCCTGCAAATTTTCAATAACTTCCAAGGGAGCTC
>DAOVQI010000006.1 GCA_030628785.1 Bacteroidota bacterium | reverse complement strand
GGATCAATTATAGCCTATTCGAACAGGATTAAGGAAAGAATATTAAATGTGGATCCGTCATTGATCAATAACCATGGCGCTGTAAGCAGGGAAGTTGTTGAAGCAATGGCACAGGGTGTACGTCAATATTTCAATACGGATTATGCTGTTGCCACTTCAGGAATTGCAGGACCGGATGGAGGTTCGGACGAAAAACCGGTAGGAACTACATGGATAGCTGTTACGGGAAAGAAGGGTATAGTATCAAAGCAATACCTGTTTGGTGGTTTTCGTGATAGAAACATCAAACGGGCTTCCCTGGCCGCCTTGAATATGCTAAGGAAACTGATTCTGGATGAGTCTACGGGGTAGTTATATGTTATATGTTAAAAGTTATATGTTATACGTTATATGTTATACGTTATTTGTTATACGTTATTTGTATCACGTTTCGAGTTTGAAGTTGCAATTTATCTAATAACCACGGTGAAATATGCTCCTTCCCTTATGAAATGTTTTTCTACCTTAAATTTCACCCCGACACAGTCCTTCCCTGTTAAATATTGCTTCGCATTTCACAGGGTTCACCCCGTAGGATAAATCAATAAATCCAACGGGATAAACGTGGCAAGCTTATAACTTATAACTTATAACTATTAACTTATTCTACTTAAGTTAGATCACATTTTTTCCTTCCATGAAATTCCATGGGTAAAAAATTATTGAATTATTTGATTAATTCGATAAAAATCACGTATTTTGCGCTCTGTTTTTTCCCTGAAAAATTCAGATGACTAAAGTGAAGCGATATCATGAAGTAATTTTTCAGGGAGTTATTAAGTTATTCGTTATAAGTTAATTGAAAAATTTCTTCCTGCATTTAAGGAGCTATTGAATTTTTTATAATAACTGGTGTAAACAGTAATAAACAATTAACTATTAACGGTTTAACGATTAGCTCTGAATTACTTATAGATAATTCAGCTTTGAATGGTTGATTGTATTAATTTAAATAGACATGTCAAGAGTTTGTCAGGTTACAGGAAAAAGCGTAATGGTTGGGAATAATGTTTCCCACTCCAAAAGAAGAACGAGAAGAAAGTTTTATCCCAATTTGGTTACCAAGAAATTTTATCTGCCGGAAGAGGATCGTTGGATTACGCTTAAGGTTTCTGCTGCCGGAATAAGACTTATTAACAAAAAAGGTCTCAAAACCGTGTTAAAAGAGGCAAAAGAAAAGGGATTTATCAAGAACTATTAATGATCTAAAGCAATGGCTAAGAAAGGCAACAGAATTCAGGTCATTTTAGAATGCACTGAACATAAGGAAAGTGGAAAGCCGGGTACATCAAGGTATATTACCACCAAAAATCGTCAAAATACACCTGACCGGCTGGAAATGAAAAAATACAATCCAATTTTGAAAAAATATACCCTGCACAGGGAAATAAAATAATGACCCATTATGGCGAAGAAAGTTGTTGCAACACTGAAAACAGGTTCAGGTAAAGATTTTACCAAATGCATCAAGATGGTGAAATCAGAAAAAACCGGGGCTTACCTTTTTAAGGAAGAAATGGTTCATAACTCCCATATCAAAGACTTTTTTGAAAAAAAATCCTGATCAGGATTAAAAATAACAGAGGACAAAGCTTTCTTCTTTAAGAAGAGAGCTTTTTTATATCCTGAATAACATCAGCCGTATAATTTTCACGTCATGACTCCTTTCGGTATCTTCTCAAAAGAAAAAAAAGAAAACCTTAACAAAGGTCTTGAAAAAACCAAAGAAAGCCTGCTGAAAAAACTTTCAAGGGCTGTGGTTGGTAAATCGAAGGTTGATGATGAAGTATTGGATAGCCTCGAAGAGGTATTAATTACCTCCGATGTTGGAGTGGACACCACTTTAAAAATCATTGAACGGATTGAAAACAGGGTTTCAAAAGACAAATACCTGAATACGGCGGAATTAAATAGGATTTTAAAAGATGAAATCGCCGGTTTGCTTGAAGAAAACCAAACAGGTGAAGAATTTGATTTTGCAGCCCCCCTTGAAAAAAAACCATTTGTTATAATGGTAGTGGGAGTGAACGGAGTTGGTAAAACAACCACCATTGCCAAACTGGCACACCAGTATAAAAAAGCAGGCAAGAAAGTCTTTCTGGGAGCTGCCGATACGTTCAGGGCCGCTGCGGTAGATCAACTTCAGATCTGGGCCGACAGGGCAGGGGTAGAGCTAATAAAACAAACCATGGGCTCCGATCCCGCCTCTGTTGCATACGACACCCTTAATTCAGCAAAATCGAAAGACATAGACGTAGTTATTGTAGATACAGCCGGCAGATTACACAACAAGCAGTTCCTTATGAGGGAACTGACAAAAATCAAGATGGTGATGAAAAAAGTAATCCCCGATGCCCCTCATGAGGTTTTGCTGATACTCGATGGGTCGACAGGACAAAATGCCTTTGAACAGGCTAAACAATTTACCGCAGCCACTGAAGTAAACTCAATCGCCCTGACCAAACTCGACGGTACAGCCAAGGGCGGTGTGGTGATCGGTATATCAGACCAATTTAAAATACCGGTCAGGTATATTGGCATCGGAGAAAAACTTGACGATATTCAGGTATTCAATAAAGCAGAATTTGTTGATTCATTATTCTCAGATTAGGCTAAAAAACTGCAACCCGTAACCCGCAACCCGTAACCCGCAACACATACCTCCCTTCTGAAGCCCGATTTATGAACCACAAACCAAATAAATCTCATAAAGTCAACATAATTACCCTTGGTTGTGCTAAAAACCTTGTTGATTCTGAGGTTTTAATGAAACAACTGGAAAGCAATCAGATAGAGATTGTACAGGATTCAGACAAGACCGATGCCAAAACCGTAATCATAAATACATGCGGGTTTATTGAAGATGCCAAGGAAGAATCCATAGAAACGATCCTGCAATTTGTGAGAGCAAAAGAGGCAGATGAAATTGAAAAACTTTTTGTTATTGGGTGTCTGTCAGAGCGTTATAAAAAGGAACTTGAATCAGAAATACCAGAAGTTGACCAGTATTTCGGAGTAAATGATCTTGCGAAAATCATCCGGTTTTTGGGAGCGGAATATAAGAAAAACCTCATTGGTGAACGGGTATTGATCACACCAAAACATTATGCTTATCTTAAAATTTCAGAAGGTTGTGACCGTAAATGCTCTTTCTGTTCCATTCCTGATATCAGGGGCAAACACATTTCCCGTCCAATAGAAGATCTGGTAGAAGAAACCAAAAAATTAGCCGAAAAGGGAGTAAAGGAAATTATTTTTATTGCCCAGGATCTTACTTACTATGGACTGGATCTGTACAAAGACCGGCGATTAAGAGAATTAATCAGCCAAATCTCTGATATTAAAGGCATTGAATGGATCCGTTTGCATTATGCTTTCCCCACGAATTTCCCCCTGGATATCCTTCCACTTATCGGGGAAAAACCGAACATCTGCAAGTATATCGATATTCCCGTCCAACATATAACGGATAAAATGCTGAATATCATGAGGAGGGGAATCAGCAGGAAAGAAACGTATCTCCTGCTTGAGAAAATCCGCAAGGAAATCCCGGATGTTGCTCTCCGGACCACCATTATGGTAGGGCATCCGGGGGAATCAGAAAAAGACTTCAGAGCATTGAAGCAATTTATCTCGGAAGTACAATTCGACCGGCTTGGCGTGTTTACCTATTCCTATGAAGAAGATACTTATAGCTACAACCATTACAAAGACAGTATCCCTGAAAAGCTTAAGGAAAACCGGAAAAATGAAATACTGGAGATACAGGAAAGCACATCCATGCATTTGAATTATAATAAAATAGGGAAATTATTTAAAGTGATTGTTGATGGAAGGGAAGGTGAATATTTTACCGGACGTACTGAATATGATTCACCGGAGATCGATAATGAGGTGATCATCACAAACACGGATAAGGAAATAAAACCCGGAGAATTTTACCAGGTAAAGATTACTGACGCTGCAACATATGATCTTTTTGGGGAAGTATCCTGAACTTACTATTCTTTTTCCTGTTTTTCTTTCTGCTTCTTAACAGAGATGGTTATTTCATCTTTTTTCTTATCCAACCCCACAGAAATCACATCGCCTTCTGTCATCGAAGCTTTTATAATCAACTCAGCCATCGGGTCTTCGAGGTATTTTTGCAGTGCCCGTTTGAGAGGCCTTGCACCGAATTGGATATCATAACCCTTTTCTGAAATGAAGTCTTTAGCAGGATCTGAAATTTTTAACTCGTAACCGAGGTTTGTTACCCTGTCATATAGTCCCTTCAATTCAATATCAATAATCTTGTGGATATCCTGCCGTTTTAGGGAATTAAATATTACTACATCGTCAATCCGGTTCAGGAATTCCGGTGCAAATGTTTTTTTCAGTGCTTTTTGTATAATACTTTTGGTAAGTTCATCCCTGGTTTCTTTCCTTGAATCCGTCTCAAAACCAATGCCATGTCCAAAATCCTTCAGTTGTCGTGAACCGATGTTTGAGGTCATGATCAAAATTGTATTCCTGAAATCAACCCTTCTTCCCAGGCTATCGGTCAATTGTCCTTCATCCAAAACCTGAAGAAGAATATGAAAAATGTCAGGATGAGCTTTCTCGATCTCATCAAGCAAAACAACAGCGTAGGGTCTGCGTCTTACCTTCTCCGTGAGTTGTCCTCCTTCTTCATACCCAATATATCCGGGAGGAGCTCCTATAAGCCGGGATACTGAAAATTTCTCCATGTATTCACTCATATCAATCCTGATCAGGTTTTGAGTGCTTTCAAAAAGGTATTCGGCAAGAATTTTCGCAAGCTGGGTTTTTCCAACACCGGTAGGACCCAGGAAAATAAAGGTGCCAATGGGTTTATTCGGATCTTTTAATCCCGCACGATTACGCTGAATGGATTTTACAATCTTGGTGATGGCTTCGCTCTGGCCAATTACACTCTCCTGAAGTTCTTCCTTCATTTTCAACAACCGTGTTCCTTCAGCCTGTGCAATACGCTGAACAGGAACTCCTGTCATCATAGCAACCACTTCAGCCACTTTCTCTTCGTCGACGGTTTCCCTGTTTTTAGACAATTCCTTTTCCCATTTTTTCTTCTCTTCTTCAAGTAGATCAATATATTCCTTTTCCCTGTCACGATAACTGGCTGCTTTCTCAAAATTTTGATTCTTTACAGCCATAATCTTTTCCTTTTTTGTCTCCTCAAGTTTCTTCTCCAGTTCAAGGATCCTCTCAGGAACAACTATATTGGAAATATGAACGCGGGATCCTGATTCATCCAATGCATCAATGGCTTTATCGGGAAGATGCCGGTCACTTATATACCGGTTGGTAAGCTGAACACAAGCCTTAAGGGCTTCATCCGTATAAGTGACATTATGATGATCTTCATATCGTTCCTTGATGTTCTGCAGAATGTTTATGGTCTCATCTACGGTGGTGGGTTCAACCATTACTTTCTGAAAACGGCGTTCCAAAGCACCGTCTTTCTCAATATGTTGGCGATATTCATCAAGAGTTGTTGCACCGATGCATTGTATATCACCCCTTGCAAGAGCAGGTTTTAGCATATTGGCAGCATCAAGCGATCCGGTTGCGCCACCGGCACCCACAATGGTGTGTATTTCATCAATAAACAATATGATCTCGTCGTTCTTGGCCAGCTCATTTAAAATTGCTTTCATTCTTTCTTCGAACTGTCCGCGGTATTTTGTACCTGCAACAATAGAAGCCAGATCAAGCGTAACAACCCGTTTTCCGAACAATACACGTGACACTTTACGCGAGACAATTCTCAGGGCTAACCCTTCAACAATTGCTGATTTACCAACTCCCGGATCACCGATAAGAATGGGATTATTCTTCTTTCTTCTGCTCAAAATTTGAGCCAGTCGCTCAATTTCTGTCTGCCGGCCAACAATTGGATCGAGTTGGTCTTCTTCTGCAGCTTTGGTCAAATCAATGCCAAAATTATCCAATACCGGAGTTTCCGATGTAGACTTTGATGTTGGCTGTGAACTTCCTTTACTACCACCAAATCCCTTGGATTCTTCCTCTTCCTCCTCACCTGGAAAATCAGCCCTTATATCGGGAATACTTTCTTCCAACTCAGACCTTACCATTTGATAGTTTATGTGTAATTCTTCCAACTTTTTGGTAACCAATGAGTTCTCATCTTTCAGGAGAGCCAGCAAAAGATGACCTGTATCAATGGTAGATTGGCTGAGAGATTTTGCCTCAAGATAGACAAGCTTTAAAATCCGTTCCGACTGTTTAAGCAAAGGTATGTTTTCAATATCAGTTAGCTCATCGGGGTTTTCAGACTTAATGCTCCCCTCAATCATTCTTTTCAGATCGTTCAGATCAGCACCCAATGAAACCAAAACATCAATAGCCAGTCCTTCTCCTTCCCTGATAATCCCTAAAAACAAATGCTCGGGACCAATATATTTATTGCCCAGCCTGATGGCTTCTTCCTTGCTATAGCTCAGAACATCTTTTATCTTTTGTGAAAATTTTGCATCCATAATAAAAATGATGGTATACTATTTGTTAACTTGTGGTTGTTAAATTACTGAAATTAAATGTTTTAAGCCTCACTTCTCTTGTTTTTCAAATACCCGGTTGCAATAACCCGTTTAATTTGAATATTTTACCCTCTGAATTTAACGATCCTATTCCAAATTAATTGCAAAGTTAGTAATCAATTATAAACATACAAGTGTTGATAATTAAGGCTCTGAATCACCTGTTAATACATAATAAATAGCTATTTTCGCAGTTCAAGATCCGGAGAGTAAGAAGAACATTATCTGTTAGAAAATTTAATATCAAAATGCCTGAAAACGAGAAGATTATTAAGATCAACATTGAGGAGGAAATGAAATCTGCATATATCGATTATTCCATGTCGGTTATCGTTTCCAGGGCTTTACCTGATGTTCGCGATGGATTGAAGCCCGTTCACCGGAGAGTTTTATATGGCATGTCGGAATTGGGATCCCTGTCAAACAAAGCATATAAAAAATGTGCCAGGATAGTAGGGGAGGTGTTGGGAAAATACCATCCCCATGGTGATTCTTCGGTATATGAAGCCATGGTCAGAATGGCACAAAACTGGTCGCTTCGATACCCTTTGGTTGATGGTCAGGGAAACTTTGGTTCAGTCGACGGAGATAGTCCTGCAGCCATGCGGTATACCGAAGCACGATTGAAAAAAATTGCGGAAGAAACCCTTTCAGACCTTGATAAAAACACAGTCGATTTTCAACTCAATTTTGATGATACACTAACAGAACCCACCGTTCTGCCTACAAGAATACCCACATTACTCGTTAACGGAGCATCCGGAATCGCGGTAGGAATGGCTACCAATATGCCACCGCACAATTTAACGGAGGTAATCGATGCCATTATAGCTTATATTGAAAACAAGGATATCGAAACAAGTGAACTGCTTAATTATGTAAAAGGACCGGATTTCCCTACAGGAGGCATTATATACGGCTACCAGGGTATCAGGGATGCATATGAAACTGGGAGAGGCAGAATTGTAATGCGAGCCAGAACTGATATTGAGATCACAGCTTCGGGCAGGGAAAAAATTATTGTCACCGAAATCCCGTACATGGTAAATAAAGCTGAACTAATCCGTAAAACAGCCGACCTGATCAACGAAAAGAAGATTGAAGGGATCTCTTATATCAATGATGAATCGGACCGTACGGGAATGCGTATCGTAATCATCCTTAAAAAAGATGCTACATCCAATATTGTACTGAATAATTTGTATAAATATACCCAGCTTCAATCCACTTTTGCCGTTAACAATATAGCCCTGGTTAATGGAAGGCCTAAAGTCTTGACACTTAAATTGTTAATCAGCTATTTCGTAAAGCATCGCCATGAAATTGTTTTAAGGAGAACCCGGTTTGAAATGGAACAGGCAAAAAAACGGGCACATATCCTTGAAGGATTGTTAACTGCACTCGATCACCTTGACGAGGTCATCCAGCTTATCCGTTCTTCAAAGACTCCGGAAGAAGCAAAAAACGGACTCATGGAAAACTTCGATCTGACCGAAGTACAGGCAAAGGCAATTCTGGATCTTCGTTTACAGAAGTTAACCGGGCTTGAGAGGGAAAAAATCAGGGATGAATATGAAGAACTGAAAAAACTGATCGAACATCTGAGCCAGATACTTCTTGATGAAAACCTCCAAATGAACATTATTAAGGAAGAACTATTTGAAATTAAGGAGAAATATGGTGATGACAGAAGAACCGAACTTGTTCCTGATGAAGGAGAGTTTAACCCGGAAGACTTTTATGCCGATGAAGATGTTGTAATCACCATTTCGCATCTGGGATATATAAAACGTACACCGCTTTCTGAATTTCGCCGCCAAAGCAGGGGAGGTGTCGGTGCAAGGGGTGGAACAACCCGGGATGAGGATTTCCTTGAACACCTTTACATTGCCTCAATGCATAATACTATGCTGTTTTTCACCGAAAGAGGTAAGTGTTACTGGTTAAAGGTCTACCGGATTCCTGAAGGGACAAAATATTCCAAAGGAAGAGCCATCCAGAATGTGATAAACCTGGAACCCGAAGATAATCTCAAGGCATACATAAACGTTAAAAAACTTGACGATCAGGAATACGTGAATAATAACTTTATCGTTCTTTGCACTAAAAGAGGAGTCATTAAAAAAACCTCCTTAGAAGCATATTCCCGCCCAAGGCAAAACGGTATCAATGCCATCACTGTAAGGGAAGGAGACCAGTTACTCGAGGCAAAGATGACCAATGGCAATCATGAAATACTTCTGGCTGTAAGATCCGGGAGAGCCATCCGGTTTCCCGAAAAAAAGGTCCGGCCCATGGGCAGAACAGCTTCAGGAGTCAGGGGAATTGTTCTTTCCGGTGAACAGGACGAAGTCGTTGGAATGATTTGTGTTGAAGATGAAAGCGAAAATATCCTTGTGGTTTCGGAAAATGGATTTGGCAAGCGATCAAAAATAGAAGATTACAGGATTACAAACCGGGGTGGAAAAGGCGTGAAAACCATAAATGTTACCGAAAAAACCGGTAGTCTCATTGCCATTAAGGGAGTAATTGATACCGATGACCTGATGATCATTACCAAATTGGGTCTGACGATCCGTATGCCGGTTGCTGATATGAGAATTATGGGCAGGGCAACCCAGGGTGTAAAACTGATTAATCTTAAGGAAGACGATTCCATTGCATCGGTTGCCTATGTTGAAGTGAATAATGATGAAGAAAATGGAAATGGACATGAAAACGGGGATGTCATTGAACAGAATGATTCCAAATAAGATAAAATTGGCAAAGTATTTGAACATTTGTATTTAAAAAAATAGTATTTTTGAAAAACTATTAATAAACTTTAAATCATATACATATGAAACGAATAACAATTTTAATCATGCTTTTGGTTGGGTTTTCCCCGGTTTTTGCACAAAAAGGCAAGGTGACCAGTGCATTGAACTACATTACAGCCGGAAATCTGGAGAAAGCCAAGGAGGCGATCGAACAGGCGATGACCCATGAGAAATCAAAAGACTGGTCTAAAACATATTATGCAAAAGGAAGAGTTCTCCAGGCTGTTGCCGAATCGAATGATCCGAACACCAGGAAATTATACGAAAATCCTTTACCAGAAGCATTTAAGGAATATCAGAAGGCTATTGAACTGGACGAAAAAGGGAAGATGGAGAAACTGGTAACCCTTCAGTATCCATTATTATCAAACGATTTTATCAAGCTTGGGATTGATATGTTCCAGGCAGGTAAACATAAGGAGGCCATGGAAGCCTTTGAATACTCACTCGAAATTGGAAAAAAACCTATGTTTGGTGGGGCTGTTGATACCAATGTTGTGTTTAATGCCGGACTTGCAGCTTACAAAGCAAAAATATGGGACAAGGCAATTGCTTACTTCGGGCAGGCAAAGGATTTGGAATATGATGATCCAAGTCTGTATCGCCTGTTGAAAGAGTCTTATATGGAATCGGGCGATACAGCCAGTGGTGTAAATTGCCTTCAGGAAGGCTTTATTAAATATCCCAGCGATGAAAATGTACTTATTGATCTGATCAATTATTACATTATTTCAGATAAAAATGAAGATGCATTTGAGTACGTTTCCCTAGCAATAGAAGCTGATCCTGACAACTATTCGTACTACTTTGCTCAAGGGCTTTTATTTGAAAAAATGGATAGTATAGAAGATGCCATAAAATCCTATAATAAATCGATTGAGCTCAAGGATGATTATTTCAATAGCTATTACAACCTGGGAGCATTGTATTTTAACCGGGGTGTTAACCTGATCGAGATCGCCAATGAGATTATGGACAATGAGGAATATTTGAAAGCCAAGGCAAAAGGGGATGCCGAATTTGCAAAGGCATTGCCATATATGGAAAAAGGACTTGAAGTCAACCCGGAGGATGTTTCAACCATGGAAACCCTGAAGATATTGTATTACCGTATGAAGATGATGGACAAACATGCCGAGATGGATGAGAAATTAAAAAACAGATAAAACAAAATCATAGGGGAGGCATTTTTTTCAACCCTTTTACATGCCTCCCTTTATATTTAAATATTCTATTTAACATAATATATATTATGGGGCATACGTAGCAAATTTACGATCAGCTCTGCTGATTAACATAAAATCAGATATAGCGACTGCGTAGCAGTTCTATATCGGAAATGATTTTATGTTAAAGTAAATTTGCGGTCAATTCAGCACTACACCTATATCGGCAATGATTTTATGTTAAAAAGATTCCCGGTCAATTCAACACCATACCTCTATTTGAAAATCTTATACAGCTCTGCTGGTTAACATAATTTCAGATATAGTGACTGCGCAGCAGTTCTATATCGGTAACGAAATTATGTTCACCCTGTGAAATAATTTCAAATCTTAAATTTACAGTATGTTTTATACCTATGTACTACATAGCGAAAAAGACGGAAAGCTTTATACCGGTTATACTCATGATTTGAAATTAAGATTTGAGCAACATCAAAAAGGCCAGGTTGAATCAACTAAAAACAAAAGGCCTTTAACTCTGATTTACTATGAAGTTTGCCTTAACCAGGAAGACGCATTACAACGGGAAAAATATTTTAAAACTCATTACGGTAAATTATTCTTAAGGAAAAGGCTCAAATCTTATTTCACAGGGTAAAAGCAAATTCCCGGTAGAATTTATTCATTTCCTTTGCGTCCAGCTCTGCTGATTAACATAACATCAGCTATGTGGCTTTAGTTACATAGCGGTACCGATGTTATGTTAAAGTAAATTTGCGGTCAATTCAGCACTACACCTATATCGGCAACGATTTTATGTTAAAAAGATTCCCGGTCAATTCAACACCATATCTCTATTTGAAAATCTTGTCCAGCTCTGCTGATTAATATAAAATCAGACTCAATGAGACAAATTATTTAGGAGCTTATGCGAACTAAAGAATATATGTCGAATTAGTCCCGACAACGAAGTTCGTCGGGGTCCTTAATGAACAACTGGTGAAGGCAGATAAAAAAAATGTTGTAACCTACACACTATTAATGCATAATAAATTGTGTTTTAAAAAAAAGTGAAAAAACACTTGACATACATCATAATTCTATGTATCTTTGTTCTATGTATTCAAAAGAACTGCTGAAAGGGACAATATCAGCTATAATATTGAAATTACTAGCTGAAAATGAAAAGATGTATGGGTATCAGATTGCCCGGAAAGTAAAAGAATTGTCCGATAACAAAATAATGATAAAAGAAGGATCACTGTATCCGGCATTGCATAAGTTAAAGGAAGACGGACTTGTAACCGTCGAAACAGTGAACATTGGAAAAAGAGTTCGGAGATACTATTCTCTGACACCCGCGGGTGTGATTGTACAAAAAGAGAAAGTTACTGAGATTGAGGATTTTATTACTACACTTGGAAATGTATTATTTAAAAGCTAAATATTCAGTACCATGAGCAAGTTAACAGATGAACACATTGAATTTATCGCTGACCAGGTGAATAAAAGCAAGATAGATTCTAATGAATTAAAGGAAGATCTTATTGACCATTTTTGTTGTATAATAGAGGATGACATAAGGCTTGGTAAGAGCTTTGAGGAATCCTATAACAGAGCTTATCAAATAGTTTGTCCAAATGGATTTGATGAAATTCATCAGGAAACCATATTACTACTAACTTCAAAAAACATCATTATCATGAAAAAATTATTGTTTTCTTTAGGGTTCATCACAACGGTATTTTTAGTAACCAGCTTCTTGTTTAAAGCCCTGCACTGGCCGGGTGCAGGTTCGATTCTGATAGTTGCCTCATTCCTATTAATCTTTGTTTTCGTTCCACTTGTACTACTATATTTTTATAAAAGGGAATTCTCAAAGTATATTTCCTATAAATTAAAATATGTTTTTGGTTTTTTGGGACTTGCCCTGCTCCTAACAGGTTCTCTTTTTAAAGTAATGCACTGGCCAGGATCTGGTCTTTTATTCCTGGTTTCCGTTGCAGTTATAAACTTCGGATTTTTACCATTTCTCTTCTACAGATTGTACAGGAAATCAGTAGTAAGGGAATCAGAAGAACACCGATCTATAAAATGGGAATATATAACTGGTTTTCTCGGGGCAGTATTATTTCTGACTGCCTCTATTTTTAAATTATTTCACTGGCCAGGATCTGGCACGATGCTGGTTTCTTCCGTGGTGATAATCAATTTTGGATTTTTACCGTTACTATTTATAAGATTGTATAAAAAGTCGGCCGTGTAAAACATTCATTAATCACATATAGACATGTAATCAACTACCCTAATTTATGTAGCCTTACTGGTTGCAATGGGAATTCCCTGCCTCTCTCAGGAACATCTAAAAATTCAACTTCCTACCACCATAGTCAGAGAAATCGAATCTTCTATTGTCGAGGATATGACCTATGAATTTAAACTATATTTGAAAATCCTGACCAGGTTTCCTTATTAAAGTAAATTTGCGGTCAATTATCGGCGCTTTCACACGTCCTGGCCCATTTGAAAATTACCCCGCATTCTGCGTGGTCAGTTTTAAATTCACTTGCAAAGTTTTGAATTTTCTAAAATCTTAATTTTGTTTGTTCTTTTCCTTGTCCCGAAATTCTTCAATTTTTAATTGATTTGAATTTCGAGGATCCTCGAATTGATAACAAAATCAAAGATTTTGGTCAATTCGGGAATGTAAAGAACCAACTTAGTGACCCCTGACCGGGTCAGGGAGAACGATCTCATGAACCACGCTATCAGCGTGGTGAGTAAAAATCAAGGCTGGCTTAGAAATTCAGACAAATGCAACCGTTCACTGCGCTAAATTATTCGAATTATGTTAATATTACATGCACCCTATTTAACATAATATTAAGAGAATAATCTATAATTGTGTAAAAAGAATGTCAAATTATATTTTTTATAGCACTTAAATAGCTCTACTACAATGCTTTAAATCGAATCAGTGAATCTTATACTTCAATATTCACAATTCAATATTAAATATTCATTCTTCACTTACTTTGTTGAATTTCAATAATTTAAATCAGCTTCTGGAATTTTTTCTCCTCTACCCTATCTAGTTCATTATTAATCAAATAATTTTTTCTGTTGTTGTATATTGCTTCTCAATGTAAAACGTAAAGGTTTTTTATTCAAAGTTTCTACCTCTTTATGCGATTTTAAAAAATCCCTCATTTTCTTTTCAGAAATATTCAAATTGAATTTTTTTATTATATCTTTTACCGCATATTCGCCATTTTTCAGAAAATCTATGATCTTTTTTTCATAGTCAGCCGTTGGTTCATTAACAGCTGAAAACAGGTCTTTATTTTCAACAGGAACATAGCCTTTAATTGTTTTGCCATTGAAATCTATTGGAATTGCCCCTTTCTGAATGAGTAAATAATTGGCATTCTTTTCAGAATCATCCGGTTTTCGTACAAATATTTTCCTGTTCTTTCTTAACCCATCTATAACTCCTGACCATGTACCCCCTTTATCAGAGGACTCTGCAACATAGATTTCGGCTGCTAACCCGTAAATGATAGGATTTCGTGCCATAGCTAATTCAACTTTCCATGGGGCTTTGGGAAAGAATGTGCTCAATACCAACACATCTCCGTCTACAATTTGCTTATAATACTTCTTATACCCGAAACCAAAGGTCATAATGCCTTGTGGCAAGACAATAATACTTTGACCTTTATATTTTATGGCAGAATCCAGTGCATGTTTATCGACACCTTTAGCAAATCCGCTTACAATCACCTTGTATTCCTTACTGGCCATTTTGGCAATATTGTCGGTGAATTGGAGGGATATTTCTGATGTATTCCGGGAACCGACAACGGCTATGGATTTCTCCTGCATGATTTGCTTATTCCCTTTTACATAAAGCAGAGCCGGGGCATGTGCAACCTTAAGGTTATCTTTTAATGTTTTTGAATATTCAGAAGAGGTGATGGGAATGATTTCATAACCCTCATTGAACAGAGATTCTGCTAAAAATGCAGTATTTGCCAATTCAGACTTTGCCTTTTTCAGATCCTCAATTTCTTTGTATTCCAAGCCATAATTATTTTTCCAGTCGTTTACTGATAACTGAAAAAAGTCCTCTGGCGTTAGCTTATTTTCATGAAAAAATTTAATGATGAGGTTGTTCATTTTTAAATGACCCCATTTCGGCAAATGTGCCAACGCAATCCAATATGCTGCATCTTTGTTCATGTTAAATCTCCTCCTACAGTTTTGGCGATAACCAGCGGTGCAATTTTTTTAGCACCTAAATTTGTCAAATATCTCCCAATTTCTTTCACTGTTGCTCCACTATCAAAAATATCATCAATCAGCAAAATGCTTTTATCTTCAATTTCTGTCGTATTGTTATATATGAAAGCATCTCTAACATTATCTGATTTCAGATAGCTATTTTCAAATACTTTCTGCTCGCTGGTTTGGCGTTGCTTCCTGAGATTGTGAGAAATCGGGAATTTAAATACCTGTGAAATTTTTATTGCTAAATTCTTTACAAGTTCTCCCGACTTGGTGGGTGGCACATAAAGAATCATGTCAAATTTTTCCTGACCAAATTTTTTCCTGTACGCTTTCAATGTTAATCGAAGCAGAAAATCCGGGAAGTCGCCACCGTTTTCATATTTACTCCTGTGGATGGCTGCCCCCACATTTGATACGCCATAATAGGATGCAGCAACACCATTCACCAGGTTTATTCCTGTTGTTTCAACTTTCAGTTCGGGGAAATAATCCTCCCTGTAAGCCTGCAGTTTTTCTGTCCAATCAGGTGTAGTCGTCACTTTAAGTTTTTGCAACCCTGTATTGTCGCAATTTTTGAAAAACCTGTCATCAGAATCCCCTAAAAAGTCGCATAAATATTTCATCCTCGAACCTGTAGTTTCAACGTATTCTATCATTTTCTCAAGATCTGCCGTTTTTATAGCCCTCAATTCTTCAAATGCCTTTGTATTTAACTTTGGTGCACCTGTGATATATTCAAATTTTTTACTTCTACCGATAGTAACCTCCCTGATGATCTTTTGCTCGACCAGGTCAGCTTTGATTACCCTTATTTGGGTTTGCTTTAAATTGGTCCTTCGTATCAACTCTCTTTCGCCAAGCAATTCACTTTTAACGGCTTCAATAACTTTTTCATACTTTGGAATGGCAGGCCTTCCACCCTCAATGAATGCCTCCGGTAAATCACGGTCTTGCGGATTATAAAAGAGAATAATATATGCCGGTTCCCCATCCCTTCCGGCACGGCCTATTTCCTGGTAGTAATGAACAGGTGACTGGGGGATTTGGGTGTGAATGATAAAACGAATATCGTGTTTGTCAATTCCCATACCCAGTGCATTGGTTGAAATCACACATTTCCATTGGTTGTTCATCAAACCGTTTTCAATGGCAATTCTGGAATCAGGATCAAGGCCTGCATTGTAACCAATAGAGGGTATCTTTAAATATTCAAACCATTTGGAATAAATTTCGGTATCGATGCGTGTTCCGGTATAAAGTATACCCGAACCAGGAAATTTTGAAAGGGTTTTTCCAAGCCAGATGAGTTTTTCATCCTCAGAATTTACTTTAATAACAAATAACCTGAAATTTTCACGCATCAGGTTGCCTCTAATAATGGTTAGATTACCACCCATCTGTTGTGCAATATCTGCTTCAACTTTTTTTGTGGCAGTGGCTGTAGTTGCCAATACGGGCATACCTTTTGGCAATAAATTCACCAGATTAAGTATTCTTCGGAATGACGGCCTGAAGTCATGCCCCCAAACCGAAATACAATGAGCTTCATCAACTACCACCATTGAAAGGTTCATTTGCCTAGTGGCTTCTATCCATTCTGAATTCTCCTGCCGCTCAGGTGCAATGTAGAGGATTTTGAGTTTTCCCTCTTTTGCTTCACTGATAATTTGAGAATTTTCTTCTAGGGTTTGTTCACTATTTATACATTTGGCCGCAATACCAAGACTATTCAGGTTTTTAACCTGATCGCGCATCAAGGCAATTAAAGGGGAGAAAATAACTGTGGTTCCTTTAAATAGTATGGCAGGAAACTGAAAGCACAAAGATTTACCAAATCCTGTCTTTTCGATAAGCAATACCCGTTCGCCTTTCAGGATTTTTTCAATGGTTTCCCATTGCTTATCATAAAAACGGTCTATTTTAAATGTGCGTTTTAATATGGTTTCTGCTTCCTGCCTGTTCATAGTTTAGCATTTACTTAGCCAACTTTAATAATTTGATTAACAAGTAGATCTAATCTTCTCTGACTTCAAACCAGGGCTAAGCCTTTCCAATGGACATATACAGGGAAACCTTAAAAAATATAGTATACTTTTTAAGTAATTGTATCACTAGGAAATAATTCAGGATGATTGACTACCGGATTCTTTATAATTGTTTTCTTTTCATTAGTAGTATTATTCTGACTATGATTAGCATAAGTATCCCAACTTACCTTATAATCTTGGGCTTGATTTCCCCATGCACTCCAATTTTTTCTGGAGCCTCTTGCAAATAACTCCAAATATGGTCCCGGACTACAGGATTCAATAAGTTCATATGTTTCATCCGGTTTTTTTGAATGTTCCCTTTTTCTACTTGAAATTATATTGACCTGGGTTCTACCTGGATCTAATGTTCGCAGATTACCTTTAATTCCAAAAAGTATTAGTTCAGTTACATTTCTAAAATAAAATCCAACTCCTCTCCCATCAGGTCCGCCATCCTTTCTTATTTTATACCACACTAAATTAGTTTTATAAGTAAATCCCCAACTTTCAAGAACTTCTAAGCCTTCTTTTATTAGTGCATTAGGCACCCAAAGATAGAGATGTGCCGGATTTGTAGTTATCTCTTTAACCGGTATATTTTTAATCTCATTAATGCTTAAAGTTGGATATCTTAAAAGTCGATTGTGTTCAGGAGCCATTTTTCCGGTCCTGTTTTCAAAACACCAGGGTGGATCTGCTAAAATGGTTGTAAATTTATCCCCATTAGCAAACCTCCTTAGGTTTTCTATTGGGTTATCATAATCTTCTTTATACATAATATTTTATTTTTTCAAAAGAGCTGTTGTTATTCCAAATACTAATACAGGACATCCGCCGCTTCTTCCGGCTTTTGGATTCTTGAAGGAATATGATCTTGCAAAACCATAATATATTTATTTTATCTTCAAAAATCATAATTATATTATTCAATTCCTTTTTTAGCAGAATACATCTCTTGTTCGTCTAATTCCCTACCGATCCTTCTTTTAGCTTCTTCTTGTAGTTCATTTTTAGTAACAACAAAGACAATTTTGTCATAGAAATCAGTCATGGTTTTTTTATAGGTTTATTTGATTAACTCAATATTGAAATAAAACATTTTGGCAAATGCGTATTCAGAAATGGAAAAAACCTGAATAACCTCTTTATAAGTTCACAATCCAGTTGCAAATAGAGGTTAATTGTTCATCATTGGTGAGATTCGCAGCATTATTTAAGCTTCCATCTTGTAATTGCTTATAAATTTCTGAAGCCATACTGTTTTCAATAGCAGCACCGATAAAGAATGTTTTGGGTTTTAATTTAAAGCTATTAAAACTTTCCCTGATCCTGTCTAAAGCTGAATTAGCCGTTTTCCAATGTTCATCAGCACCTGCAGGATCAATACCTCCTTTTAATTCACCGAGAGCAATATATTTTTCACCAAAATTAATAATCGAATCTTTCCCTTTCTTAATTTCTTCAATACTGCCATTAAAAATGCAGAGATCAACATTCTTTCCTACAACCGGAATCGTTATATTCATTATTAAGAGCTTGTCTCTTCCTGCTTTATTCCAATAAAAACCTTTTATTCTATTTTCAATGCCTGTATCATCATTTGGCTTTTCTAACCATGAATTTGTATCCTTATCTTTCCAGAATTATTCAACGCCGGATATACTGAAAACAGACAATAGTGATCTGAGAAATTTTCTCTCTCCTAAAGAACCAGCTAAATTCCTCGCTTTTCCCCCTAAAGCATCTCCTTTGATTAGTAAGTAGCGATAAATAAGTTCATCTATAAAACTATCACCTGCCGGTTCAAGAAATTCTTCAATTAATCCTTTTATAGCATTTGTTTTGTCATCTTCTGTTAGATAATTTAAAGACTTATCGGACAAACCGGAAGCTGTTAACAAACCTGCTCCAAGATCACTGACAGTCAATAAATCTGATGGGTATTTTACTTTGCCCGTTAGTGCTTTAAGGGCTTTTGCTTCTTCGACATACGGAACAGCGAGATAGTTTTTTTCTAATTCAAGCGAGATGAAACCTGCTCTGGTTTTCTCTCTGGATGTTACTAAATCCGCTGTACTATTTATTGGATTGTCAATAATTATCTTTTCTGCCATAGATATACACATTTGCGGATTTCAGTTCGCCCATAATTTCCCATTTGCTGGCTACTGTTGCCTTTGCCTTTGGGTAGAATAAAAATTTTATTGATGTTAAAACCGAAGTTTTCCGCAAACTCCGATAATATTAAGTCAACGGGGATTTCTTCGCCTCCATAGGAAACATTATCGTTTACCATTACGCAATAACCACCACTTTTCGTTATTCTTGCCATTTCAAACGTCACAAAACAAAGTTCCAGGAAGTAATTTTTAACCATCCTCGGAATGTTGTTGTTATTTAGTTTCCCAAGTTTATTCAACTCATCTAGAACAGAATTAACCTCTGACATAGCTGCTGAATTATTATAAATATTCAGCACCTTTTCAAAAGTTCCCGGTCTTTGAATTGAAACATATAATTGATTTAAATAATCAATTTTTTCTTTGTTCTCAACCGTGCAAGAGAGCATTGTTTGCCGAAGATTGCGTACGAATTCGTGATCATAGCCGAGATAAATCAACTCTAATGCATACGTTCTTGTATAATCATAGCGATTACAATATGGAGGTGAAGTAATGATAAAATCAAAATAATTATCTTCAAGTTTTGGCAATTCTTCAAGACATGAACCGTGAATAATGTTTACCGGGAAGTTTTTATGTCCGTTACTCTCAAAAGAATCAAATAGTGAATGGGTTTTGTTTGCTGATAAGTCACTGACAATTTGATTAAGCTTATGATTGAGAGCTTCCTTAAAAGTCAAGATTCTTCCTTTATTAAATGGTTTGCCTGAAAGTTCTCTTTTTGAGCGATAGTCCCATCGCAAATATTGTCCATCTTTTCTTGTATAGCTGATTCCTTCAAGCACAGCAAAAGCGGCAAACCGTAAAATAGTTTGTATTTTCTTATCCTTTAAGCTGGAACAAAAGGTTAAATACTTATTTAAAAATAACTCTGTATCGTCCGGGAAAGCATCTTTAGTGATTGAAATATGGTTGATGTGTGTATTATAGGTGTCAAGTTTATTTAGATCTATCCAGATATTTTTTATGTATTTACTGAGAGCTTCTTTATCTATACCGTTAATGGCTTCTCTGGTCTGTATAACGAAAGCACCGACTGGTAGAAGTTCAATGCCATAAGATTGCCAGCCCATCTCCTGTCCTGCAAACAAAGTTGTTCCAACCCCTGCAAAAGGGTCTAAAATCTTTCCGGGTTTGGATGAATATTCTGAAAGAAAATATTTGACAAGGCTGGAAGAAAACCCCTCTTTGTATTTAAACCATCTGTATATAGGAATCTCTTTGTTTGCCTGGAAACTTACTAACTTGCGGCTTAAACTATTATTTGTTTCTAATCTCCTAGAGTATTTCTCAAGTAGTTTATCTCGCTTTAGAGTGCTAATAAACGTTACTTCTTCCATAATACAAAGTTAATATTATAATAAAGCAGTTGTAAGGCAACTATTCACAATTTGTAAACAGAATAAAGTTATAGGCTAATAATAATTGAAACTTAAAATAACCAATTCATATAATTTTTTTCCAATTATGTATGCTATTGAAATACTTTTGTGGCATCTATAAAAAACTTCACAAAGATATGATTAACAGATTTTAAAATGATCATTGATTATTGTAACTTTTTAACATATTACCCTCTATAATTATCTTCTTTCCCATCAGTGATCTTTTTTCCGTCAAATAGTCCAACATATATCCCTTTTAATCCTTGAATAATCAAAAGTACTTATTATGAAAATACAATAAACTTCCGATAATCGTGGCATTACTTGGAACTCTAATAATGCCAGCTGAAAAATATCTACTAATTAAAGGTTCTATCAATCCAAATAATAGATCAGTCCCAATTGCAAGTAAAAGAACTAAAATTATTAATGTTGAAGTTTTATAATACTTTAGAGAAAAGTTCATTCTATACTGCTTTTTTTCAATACTAAAGTGATATTGATGTAATTACAATTCCCTGTATCCTAAAATCTGATGTCAATATTATTGGTTGATGTTTTCTATTAGTTGATCTTGGTTGAAGGACAATAGTACTACCTTTATGTAGAAACTCTTTTATTGTTGCTTCATCATCAATTAATGCTACAACATTATCTCCGTTCTCTGCAGTTTGCTGTTGCTTAACTAATACTAAATCTCCATCATTAATACCTTTTTCATTCATGGAATCCCCTTTTGCCGATAATAAGAAATATTTATTTGATGGCTTAGCTAGTTTTACAGAAACAGGAATATATGCTTCAATATTTTCTTGAGCAAAAATAGGTGTCCCGCATAACACTGTGCCTACAAGTGGCACATCAATAGTTTCAGCACGATCAGAACTATCTAGTACAGATTTATGTAAAATCAATTGCAAACCACCATCTTCTTTCTTCTTAAGTATACCTTTCTTTACCAGGTTTTCAATTACTATTGCTGCAGAGCGAGGAGATTTATATCCAAGTTCAATTTGTAATTTTCTGACACTTGGAATATACCCATGATTCATAAGATAGTTTCTTATTACACGAATAGCCTTAAATTCTTTATTTGAAAATTCAAAAAGCATACGCAATAATACATATTTAATACGGCATTTACAAACTTATATAAAACTAATTTACAAATATTTATTAACATTATTCTAAAATTAACAATTAACAATGTATTACAATATGTGGAAATTTAATACAGTTCGTATTTATTTATCAACCCCACACACATTCGCCAATTGGCGGAAGAGTGTTCCGTTCAATGAAAATAAAAAGAGAACTTTCCCCTCCCCTGCTTTTGGATCAGGTCGATCAGGTGGCCGGTTCAGAGGATTCAGACGATTCAACGATCAGGAGGATCGTTGTACAAAATCTCTGTAAAATGAGCTTCTACCCCGTGAAATGTCGCCTTGCAGCAGTGTCTGCCTGTTGCCTGCCTGCTGGCAGACAGGGCTTAGCCACTATTTCACAGAGTGAATGCTTTATAGCATTATAGGACAGTTTTAAATATTTTTCTAAATATCTCCTAAAATAATTTGTATTGGTATAAGTATTAAAAAAAATTATTATCTTGAATACGCAAAAATCAAACTTATGATTCATTTATAAAAACCATACAGTCATGTCAATCAAAGATTTTGATTTATCCACAATTCAGGAAAATGCCTTTGTTTATGAAACGCATTTAAAAAATGTAGCTAAACGCAGAGCATTATGGCAAGCCGAAACAAAGGAAAAAATTGAACTTACCCTGCAAGTCATTCAGAAGAAATTTCTATCCCTCAATTTTCTTGTACAGGTAAATGATTTTCAAAAAAATCATGAGTCTGTCATTTTAAAAATCAGAGATCACCCAAGTGGCATCACTGAAGGTTTTTCAGAAGAAGCGAAAGCTCGTCATTATGTTCACAAGGGTGGCGTTCTGGGATTTTCTCAAATGATTTCGGGTAAAATTTCTGTGTGGATTAAGTTCACCTTTGTTGAAGATATTCAGGAACTGGAAGAACCCGTAAAGGAATTAGGCAGGCTTGAGCCTTCTTATATTGCAGAATTTATAATAGCCGATTATGTGGCTCAATTTCTTAATGAAATTGCTGTCTTTGAGTCAAAAACATAGGAGCAATTCATAGAATTTCCGGGAATATATGCCCAAGCCAAATCCTACCTCCTGTTAATTCAGTTTCCGGTTCAGGAAGTCCTGAAGATTTACATTCATCTATATTTTAGGATTGTTTTTGAAATTCATTATTCGAAAATTCAAATGTTAATTATTTTTTTGATTATTTTTGTAAACCTGACTTAGTCTGTAAAAAGCAAAATTTCATGAAAAAGAAATTTACTTGTAAGGAATGTAATAAGATATTTGAGGCCGATCCCATTTGCAAAGAATACCTTGACCCGGTATTCGGTCCTTGCTTTACATTTGTTGCCAATTGTCCTGAATGTGGCAAAGAAAGTACTGAATACAGAAAGCCCAAACCACAAAAGGCAGATGTAAAACAAGACTTTCCATCATGCACAACAGGAACATGCTATAACTGTTCCTGAATCTGAATTACCTGTATATCCCCCAACTCCGGATCGGTTCCCAGACCGCTTACGCTAAGTTTACTATTCATTATTCGGTATTCAATTCTCCTTCTGTGGAATGGTAAACCAGAAAGTGCTACCCTTATTTATTTCAGAAATAACACCAATTTTGCCACCATGTGCTTCGACAGCCATTTTGCAGAATGTAAGCCCCAGTCCGGTTGACTTACTGCTTTTACAGTTTTCAACCTGACCGTACTTTTCAAATATTTTCTCATGAAATTCTCCGGGAATGCCTATACCATTATCAACAACAAAGATTTTAATTGCATCGATTACATCCTGTTGTTCAATAAGGATTCTCCCATTTTCAGGTGTGAATTTTATAGCATTAAAAACAAGGTTAGCAAATATCCGTTCCATCAGGTAGGCATCAAATGATGCAATTAATGTGGGTGGGATTTTGTTAAAAATATTTATATTTTTTAAGCTTGCCGAATATTCT
>DAOVQI010000373.1 GCA_030628785.1 Bacteroidota bacterium | reverse complement strand
AGTAGCAATTTAACAATGTAAACAACTGCCTCCTGACAGCTACTATTCTCACCTCAACCTCAATCTCACTCTCAACCTCAATCTCAACCTCAATCTCAACCTCAATCATGAATCATAATTCCTCAATCCTATGCTCTTCGCTCCTTTTGCTATTTCCAGCTGAATACAATTCGGCTCTACATTTACAAAATTCTCCTCCTTGGAAAGGAGGCCTGTCCGGCTCTTGACGGAAGTACCCGACCGAAGGGAGAGGGAATTTTGCGCTTTGCTATCTTACTGCCGACTGGAGACTTCTTCTTGGAGACTGACCGCCCGAACGTACCGTTCGGTACGGGCGGGCCGACTGTAGACTTCTTCAAGATTCCTGCTCCTTTCATAACTACTTGTACTGCCCTTCCTGCTTTCTTCAAAATTCTCCTCCTTGGAAAGGAGGAGTACCCGACCGAAGGGAGGGGGAGGTGGTTGATCATTTATTCATCTAAATTTGCAATTCGATCTTTCAAACCAGGGAAAGAAGGTAATGGTGCACTCGGAATGGGTTCATACCAGAAGGTGACGCTACACCAGTCATCCTGTCTTTCAAATAGGGCATGTCCTGTTTTTTCTTGTTGTTCCCGGCTCCAACCGATTTGCTGAATAGTAATCCGGCATTCATTTTTCCAGTAAACCGGGTCAGGAAGATGCCAGCGATACATCGATATATAACCATCCTGATTTAAACTGCAGCCATGGTATAAGAAAGGCGTCTGCTGCATGCCATACGAAAGGCAAACATAATCTTCACTGCCTGTGCCACAAATTGTCGGAAATTTTGTGTCGCCGTCTATGTAGATCTTTATTTCTCCTTCACCCCACCAGTTGTCTTCCAGTGTGCGTATACCCAGAACAGTTCCGATATAACAACCCGCTCCGGATCGTTTCGGTAAGATCTCAAAATCTTGTTTCAGAGTGGTGGGATTATCACGCCGGAAGCAAACATGCAATCGTCCGAGTTGCTCAGGATGATTGTCCCCGATGGTGTAATCAATTTGATAATACACGGTTACAGGTTCATCTCCTTCGTTGGTGAGTGTAATTTTTCCATTCTTTTTAAAAGGCATCGGAAGCCATATATTCAATGCAGCGTTTTTTCCGATTGAATGCACGGCTGATTGATAAGAATTTACCTTTCCATGTGCAAAGCCCATAAAATCACCTAACGGACATTCAATACCCGGGTGTTTCTGATCTTCCCAATATGCCCGGATTACCATACTTCGAAGCGTGGTTGTTTTATCCTTAAAAGATCCGGTCATCCAAATATGCCGGATAGTACCAGGGCCTTTTATATCACAAAGAACAACCGTTTCCCCTGGAGCAAAAGATTTTGCCGGAAATCCTTTACGCCCAACGCCAAGATTACTCTCCGTTTTACCACCTTCCCCTTTTGACCCGGTCGGATTTTCAAATGAAATTGATCTCGATTCCAACTCAGTACCAAGATTGTACAATTGCCCATCTGATCCTGTTTGATCAGAAGAGCACGACTGTATTCCGGTTAATAACAGTGCAAAAAAAACCGCAATAATAATTTTACTCAAAACTTTAATTTTCATGTTTACCTCCTTAATTTTTAGTTCAGACTGCTTCATTTACCATTTTTATTTCTTTGAATCTGCAGAAATGCCCAAGTTCTTTGGTAATATCTCCATAGCATGTCACACGGTGTAAACCATGTGACCAGTTTTTCCATAATTTCGATACATCTCCGTCGACCTTAACGGTAATTTTCGTCCGGCAACCCCTGTCGTCTTCAAGCGAGACAGGTGTTTCGACAATTTCACCTGTGAAGTAGGGTAGAAGGTCCATACCAACCAGTTTTGCCTGGGTAACTTTCTGGCCGTTGCGCATCTTTACCTGTGGTACAGCCCCTTCCTGCCTCTCCATGATTGTTCGTAATTTGTACGTTGCAGCAGGCTTATCCGGGCCATCCATTTTTGTTGTACCCATGCAGTGAGCCAGAATGATGGTATTATTGGATTCATCCACTGTTGGATCGCTGATAAAACCAGGCTTTCCTGACAAACCCTGATATAATATATGTGTCATTGCAGATTGCAAGTCCGATTCACAAATACCACCTAATCCCATGTTATTCAGCCGGGTAAAACCAATACAGGGATAGGCATAGGATTGGCAGAGTGGACCGTGCATACTGCCATAACAATCAGCGGTCATGACGGTTGCATCTTCTTCATCCAGCAACTGTTCAAATGCAAGCGCCAGTTTACAGGACTTAAATATTTCTTCTGTAGAAGGTTCCACAACCTGAACAGCTCCTTTTATCCACCGTTCGGCTTCAGTCTTTGCTTTACTATCGCTGACGGCATTATATTTATCTAGTACTTGTTCAAGTTCAATCTGCTTGATCTCTGTTCCACATTTTTTATTTATGTTGTTTGCATATTCTGTAAACGACCTGGTTGTAAGGTTAAGGATTTTGGCTTCTCTTAAGTGATGGATCGCACGGAAGGGTTTTATTGCAGATGCCAGTTTTGTATAATCAGTGGTGAGTATACATTCCATTTTAGCGCCCATCTGTTGTTTTTGCAGATCCCCGAATCCTACCCATTCATGCCCGGAATATGGAACAGCAAAAACTATGGTGGGCTGACCAACGCTGAGAATTTCATTTAATATCGGTTGGATTCCAATATTAAAATGAATAGCCAGGATCCCGTCAACTTCTTTTAATCTGCTTTTAATGCTTCCAACCTGTTCCGGGGAAGTGATCAGTTCATCAACCACAAATTCCACATCATACAATTCGTCTTTCAATTTTTCGAACTGTGATTCATAAAACCGGATTTCATCTGTAAAGTTCATATTCGGTTTAGGCCAAAGACCATGTGAAGTTCCCATGTAAATTCTGGCAACTTTAACTTTTGTTCTCCTGCAGCCCGGGCTTATCAGCTTTGATCCTTGTTTGTTTGCACCAAACGCTAAAAGACCCGTACTGCAAAAACATAGAGTACTTCCGGCGGCAGTAAGTCGCAGGAACTCTCTTCTTTTAATTCCTTTTTTCATGATAATTCCCTTTGTTTAAAGATTTATTCAAATGTTCTCAAACTCGTAAAGATGTGTCCGGTCAATAAGTTCAAAAACATAATCTGATATACAATGAGTTATGCTTCTTTCTAATTGCCTTGTAATTTTTTAGGCTAAGGCTTAGGTTTTTATTTATCAGATATAAAGTTTAATCATATTTTACCTTATTATTTAATCTCAAGGTATTCTTCATCTGTTATTTAATATTTATACTTAACCTTCTGATTTATAACATATTTATTATCATAGTAATGTGCCTTTACCT
>DAOVQI010000352.1 GCA_030628785.1 Bacteroidota bacterium | reverse complement strand
TAAAGAGTTATTTGTTCATTACTCCAGTATTAAGACCGAAGGTTTTAAGCAACTAAAAAGAGGCCAGAAAGTAGAATTTGAGATAATTGAAGGTGACCGGGGGCCTCAGGCATCAGAAGTAATCGCGTTGGAAGAATAAGTACGGTTAAAAATTAAATCCGATCCGAATTACCGGATTGGTGTATGGTGTATTATCGGTTCCGTTTATGTTCCATAAAACGGTAATGTTAAGCGCTCCACGATCTCCCACAGGCTGGCTTACTCCTCCGCCAACCAAAACCGAATTAAGTAAAAACCTGCCTTCATAACCCAAAGAACCGAAATATTTTTCTTCCAGGCTAAGACCTTCATATTCAGTATGAAAAAAAAGACCAGCATTGAGGTTAAGCGGTACCAGATTATTCAAATCCTTAATCAACATGTATCTTGCAAAAGCCCTTCCTCCATATATATGAGTATTGATAAAAATCCCTTCTTTGTAATATTGGTATTTCGGCCCTAAAGCCAGTGACAAACGGGGTGTAAAACGATAACCCACAATGGGAGATAATTCAATATTCGTTATTGTACCAAACATTAAACCAAAATGTCCGCCAAAAAATAACCTTTCACGGAAAGTTAATTCATTAAAATCTTTAGATTCCAGGTTTGCCGGAGCTAAAAAGAAAAGGATAAGAAAAACCCAAATTATGTTGTTCTTTTTCATCATTATAATTCTTTTACAAAATTCATACCTTTCTTGTTTAACCCGGTTTATTATTTACGTGCGCCGGGTGAAACACCCGTGAAATAATACCTGCCAATCAAAATTTTACCGAAAGCATCCCTTTTTTCAAAGGAATACCTTTGGCTGGCACAAATAACAAATAATAATCAAACATCAATGACCAAAATTACAAACTTTTACTATCTTGAATTTGATTCGGGATTTCCGATTTTTAATTGATATAGTTTTTAATTATTTTGCAGAGATCATAGTCTTATAAAATCTTAACGCATGAACATTATTATTACCGGGGCAAGTCGCGGAATCGGAAGGGATGTTGCCAGCATCTTTTCGGAAAATGCTGACAACAAGATCATTATAATTTCCCGAAACAAGGCAAAACTTGAGGAGTTTCAACGGGTATCTTTTGAAAAAAACCCGGATTCAACAGTTATTCCCATCCCTTTTGATTTAGAGGCAATTTATGAGAAAGGCAAGGAACTCGTAGAAAGGATTGCTGTTCATATGGATCATATTGACATTTTGATCAATAATGCCGGGTTTTTAAAGAACGTGCCATTTGAACAGACTACGAAAGAAGATGCACAAAAAATAGTAATAGTAAATTTTCTCGCCCCCGCACATTTAATAAAGTTACTTCTTCCATTGATGGGTACACCCAGATCAAGTCATGTTGTTAATATCAGCAGCATGGGAGGATTCCAGGGATCAGCGAAATACAGTGGGATTTCGTATTACAGCGCAAGCAAGGCTGCAATAGCTAATTTAACCGAATGCCTTGCAGTAGAATTGAGCGAGAAATTAATATCCTTTAACTGCCTGGCTTTGGGTGCAGTCCAAACAGAAATGTTAGAGGAAGCATTTCCCGGGTATATTGCTCCACTGTCAACCCATCATATGGCAGAATTTGTGGTTGACTTTGCTATAAAAGGAAATAAATACTTTAATGGAAAAATAATTCCCGTTTCGACCAGCACGCCGTAGGTCACTGATACACCTTACATTCCACTTCTCCCCTCATCACACCTAAGACATTCATTGCCAGAGATTTCATTTCATCTTCGCCGGGATAAATTGCAACACGTGCAATATGTGCCACCATTATTTTAACATAATCCACTACCGTATTATTATGTGCCAACCCGCCTGTAAGGATAATAGCATCGACATTTCCTTTCAGCACAGCACTCATTGCTCCAATTTCTTTACCTACCTGGTAAGCCATAGCTTCCTGAATCATTTTTGCCTTTTCATTACCCTCTTCTGCCATCATTTCGACCATATAAGCATCGTTTGTGCCAAGATAGGCAACAAGTCCACCCTGTCCTGTGATCATTTTTTTCACTTCATCAAGAGTGTAATCTCTACTAAAACATAGTTTTGCCAGGTCACCAGATGGCAGAGTACCTGATCTTTCAGGCGAAAAAGGTCCTTCACCGTCAAGGGCCTGATTTACATCAATTACCTTACCCTTTCGGTGCGCAGCTACTGATATCCCTCCACCCATATGAGCAATAATCAGATTCAGTTCTTCATAGGCTTTATCCAGAAAATGCGCATGTTTCCGGGCAACCGCTTTATGATTAAGTGCATGAAATATGGATTTCCTGACAAATTTTGGATGTCCGGCAATCCTTGCAACTTCCTGTAGTTCATCTACAACTACCGGATCAGCGATAAATGCCCGTACACCAGGCAGGGATCTGGCAAGATCATCGGCTATCAATCCTCCCAAATTACTGGCATGTTCTCCCATAATACCTTTCCTCAAATCCTCCTTCATCTTATCATTCACTTCATATACTCCTGATTCGATAGGTCTCAATAATCCACCTCTTCCCACCACCGCTGTTATTTCTTCCATTTTTATCTCGGCCCTCACTAACTCACTGACAATAACATTTTTTCTGAATTCATACTGATCTGCCACTTTATTAAACTGCTGGATTTCTTCAATAGAATGCCTGATGGTTTTCAGAAATCTGGATTTGGTATTCCTGTATACAGCAATTTTTGTTGATGTAGAACCTGGATTAATTGCCAATATTCTATGAACTTCCATTTAGAGTTCTTCCTGGAAACTAACCTGAAAAATTATCTTCGGAATTTTTCAGGTTGTTATTAACGGTTAAGATTTACTTTGCCATAAGTGCCGCTAAAGCAATTGAGTACAATTTGGTTTTAACGCTATCACCCCGGGATGACAAAACAGCCGGAACTCTTGCACCAACTACAACAGCACCCAGATCTCCACCTGTCAGTTTGGTATAGCATTTATAAAACACATTGCCGGATTCGATGTTGGGAAAAAGTATACAATCGGCATCTCCTGCAACTTCTGACTTAATCTTTTTAATTTTAGCGCTTTCCTTATCAACAATAACATCAAATGCTAATGGTCCTTCAACAACTGCCCCTTTTATTTGTCCTCTTCCTGCCATTCCTGTAAGAATAGCTGCATCAACACATGCCGGCATTTTAGGAAGTATTTGTTCGGTTGCAGCAAGAATCGCTACTTTGGGATTCGCAATTCCAAGAGATTGTGCAGTATGGATCAGGTATTTCAGAATTACAATTTTTTCTTTTAATTCCGGCAAAGGAATGATAGCCACATCTCCTATGATCAAAAGTTTGTGATAGTTTTTAGGTTCCAGTACGGATACATGAGTTAAAATGGCTCCGGGATCCATCAAGCCGTTTTCCTTATCAAGGATCGCCCGCATGTATTTATCCGAGCTTACCAATCCTTTCATGATCAAATCCCCTTCGCCCTTATTAATTAATTGAACTGCTTTTGCTGCAGCATTTGTTTCATTCTGTTCGTGAACAATCCTGAATTTTGAAGGATTTATTCCTT
>DAOVQI010000072.1 GCA_030628785.1 Bacteroidota bacterium | reverse complement strand
ACAAGAAACAGCCCGTTAGGGCTTGAAAGTAGAATTACGCAGGATCTGGCTTGGGGAAGACCCTAAGGGTTTTGCTCTATGGGGTCCCTGCGTGGGGAAACCCTTAGGGTCTTTTGCACACAGGGCAGACTTCGTAACCGTCCAACGAAAGACGAAACCCCGACAGGGGTTCTCAACCCTGTTGGGGTTAAATAAAGAAATTAAATACTTTGACGGAATGTAGCTCGTACCCCGACTCCAGCTCGGGGTACGAGTATCTAAAATCCTTATTTGTCTTTTTTAATAATAATAATCACTCCGTTCCTGGCTTTCTCACCATATTTTTCTATGGCTTCTTCTCCTTTTAATACTTCTATTGTTTTAAATTCATCTACAGGAATTTGAATCGAATCTTTCACCTGTTTACCATCAACGGGCTGCGTGCATGAGCAGTGTCCCGTAGGGCATTGACTATGCACGCTTGTTAGTCACTGGCTAGCATTAATATTTATTTAATTGTTCATATAATTGACTACTAACTAATTCAGGTTTTTTGCATTTATTTTCAATTATTTTTCCATCCATATCAATTATCACGTAATGAGGCACAGTTTGAATCAAATACTTATCTCGTAATGTATAGCGCCAATCACCTTTACAGATTAAGTTTAATCCATTAAGGTTATGATTTTCTATTATTCCCTTCCATTTATCAGGTTTGTCGTCTAAACAGATATTAAGAAACGCAAAGGGGTAATCTGAAAACTCTTCAATTAGTTTATTCTTCTCAGGTATAGTATTAATACATGGTGCACAATATGTTGCCCAGAAATTAATATACACTACTTTTCCTTTTAAATCCTCAAGCTTATAATATTGGCCTGATGTATCTGATAAAAAAAATCCAGGAGCTTTATCACCTGGCTCAAGGGATGCTTTATTTTGAAGTTTCCTGAACTGAGAATTTCGGTAATTTGATACTACTTCCTTTAGCTTCCGATCATTCATTTTTGGAAGTACAATTTCAATCAAGGAATCTGCTTTTTAAAAATTTGAGAATGACAAATATTTATCTGTTAATAATCTGGTTACGCGACTTCCAATTAAAATGTCTTTTATTCTGGAATCTAATACATTGTTTGTTTTATTTATTTCAATTAACAATGTATTTAATGAGTTTACCAGAATGGGAAAACCAGAACCAGATTCATTGGGTTTAATATGTCTATGAAAATTCAGTGCAAGAAACCCATAATAACTGCTCGAAAGAACTGCATCAGGATTATTAATTTGAATATTGTCAAGAAATGAATAATAATTCTTTGGAGGTGTAAAAGTTGAATCATAAAATACCCAATGATATCTCAATGTTCCAAGCTTATGACTGGCGATTCTATAAATAATTTCATTCTTTTCTCTTTGAACAAACCATTCAGGTAAATTATTTTTTTGATGATAATTATTCAGGAATTCCAGGTCGTTATACTGATTATTATCTAATTTTTCAGCATATTCAGAGATAGAATAAGTAGAGTCATAATAATAATCGTATCCTTTAGTTTTCTTCCAATTTTTCATTTTCTCAATGAAATAATAGCAGATTTCTGCCGAAGAGCCTTCGTACTTAATTTTCTCTTCCCGATTCAGGCTACTATCAAGATTTAACTTAACAATCAAGGTGTCGTCAGGAATAGTATAAATATGATTATAATGATTATCACCAATTTTAATAAATGAAAAGTCATAAAGGTTCGAGGGAATTGAAATGACAAAATTAGTGTCTTGATTAATTTTTTCATGGTATTTGAATTCTTGATACGGAAAAGTATGTCTGGAATAAATCTCGAAATGTTTTGGAGATTCACAATTCGTGATTATTACTTCCATTAAAGCTTGCCTACCAAATTCAAAATCTTCAAAGAATTTATTTTTTTTAGAACAAGAGGTTAACAGAAATAAAATTATGAGATATAGATGTATTTTCATGTTTCCTGGGTTTGTTATGATATATTAATGCTAGCTTGTGTCTGACGGTAGCAATATGGCATGAAGCGGATTGCGAGTGATTTCGTATCAACCCGAGATGAAGCTGAAACGGGCTAAAACCGCCTCAATTAAGCACTTCACCGTTTTTTGCTATATTGCGTGTGCGCTGAAACTTTTCTAAATCAACTCATTTATAGCATCTCTAATTTCTTTATCGGTTGTGCCTTTTCCATATCCCCTTATTATCTTCCGAATCACTCTATTTTCATCAAGAATAAAAAACACAGGTACTGCTTGGATTTGATAACTCTTGGTTACCTTTTTGGTTGATATTAAAAATTTGTAAATAAAATCATTCCTATCTTGATATCTTTTAAGAACTGTTGAGTTTCTATTAATACTTTCAATACTTACAAAATCAAAATCCTTTTTATAATACTCTGATGCTAATTGCTTTAAAAAAGAAATTGACAATAAACAGGGTCCACAACTTACACTGGTAAATTCAATCATAAATACCTTGCTTTTAAATTCCTCTAAAGCAAAAGAATTGTTATCTGCATCATTCAAAACCCAATTTGGAGCTACTTTACCTACTAAATCATTTTTTACTGTTGCTTTATTTCTTATTCTATATAGATGAGTAGTATAGTCAGATGGGAAATAATCAGAGGCATTGAAATCATCAATTTTGTTCTTGTTGAGTTCAATATTTTTACAAGTTATAACAGCAATATCATGAGACATTTCTCTTCTAACTCGATAAGGTAAGTCATTTGATTTATTTATCCATATTTCATATTTTGAAATCTTATCTCCGAAGTTATATGGGTTGTCGATATAATGGGGTTTGCCAAAAAATTCAACCTGCTTATCCTCAAAAATTACTAATTTAAAATGTACCGAATCTCCAAAATCTTCTAAATCCATTGAAATACTATCTACTGTTTCCAAAGCATATTTAATTATGTTTTTTGTAAAGTTGAAAAATGGGGGAGATAAAGGTCTGAAAGGGAGAATCCTAACATTGAAACTATCAATTACTATTATTTGTTTATTTTCATAAACCAAAGCCCTCATATTTCCATCATAGCAGAATGTCATTTGGGTTGTATCTTCCTGCAATAGATTTACAAAACTAGCACCTATAGTAGAATCAAAAGGGTTGTTATATTCTTTAATATATTGATAGAAAATGACAAAAGCAGAAGTATCCCCTGGAGCCCAGCCTTCTTTTTTTGCATAGTAAGTTGCAGATTCAATTTGTTCAAGACTATTTAAAACCTTTTCTAAGTAGTTCTTTGGATTTTTATCGTTTGAACATGCATTAACTAAAGTTAATATCATAATCAAAACAAAAGTTGGGTTTCCAATCAAGAGTGTTTTTTTCATAGTATTATGTTTGTTCATTTTTGCGCACAACGAGTTGCAGCTAAAGCCTCGTTTTAATGGGCTTTAGGTGTTTGTTATGTAGCGTATAATACTTTAATCTTGTAGTAAGAATTTTACTTTATCAATTAATTCCCTATTTAAAGCATCTCCAAAACTTGGTCTTTGAGCGTTTTTATCAACTATTTCTCCTTTTTCATTAACTAGAACATAGTGTGGTATTCCTGAAATTTGAAATTTCTCGCTTAGAATATCATACTGAGAATCATTGAGTAAATAATTGTCTCCTTTTATTTTATAATCAGTGATCATTATTTCCCATTTATCTTTTTTAGATTTGACACATAAATATACAAAAGCCACCTCTTTTCACTTAAATTCATTTTGTAATTTCAAAGAAAACGGTATTTCAATCAAACAGGGACCACACCATGTTGCCCAAAAGTCTATATAAATAACTTTTCCTTTATGTTTCTTTATAATTGAGGGAAATATATAATCCTTTGTGGTTTCTATAGGTAGATTTCTTTGTTGGTAATAATAAGATTTTTCCGGATTCTTTTCATGTAATTTAATCTCTATATATTTCTCATTAAGGGTATTCTTAAAATACCTATGAGTTATTTTTTTGTCATAAATTGGATATAATTCATCAAAAATATCTGTCCTTTTGTAATAATCAAGCAATGAATAAAATTCATGTGATAACATAACTTCCAGAGCAAAGCCCTGAACATTCTTCTCAAGGTGATTTAGAACTACTTTATATTCTAGTAATTTATCCTTCGTAGCAATAACTTCCTGTCTTTCATCTTTGGCTTTATCTCTTAAATAATTATGATATTCGTGTAGATAATGTTTATATGATGAACACATTGAAGCAGGTTTATTATCTAATTGAAATCTATCTATGAAATTATAATAATCGTCAGGTAAATCTAATTTCTCGCCCTTTCTTTTATTTAAAAACGGATTGTACCAACGATATCTTAAGAGTTCCATACCACATTCATAATTTAATTTATAATTGGCCAATTCAATAAATGTCTTACAAGGTTTATTTTCATTTATGAAGTTTTCCAGGATGCCTATTCTTTTTCCCCTTCTAGATAACATGTATGACTTAAAATCAGATGGAGCAAGAGTTTTATATTTTTCCTCTTTTTCCATAAAAATAGAGTAAGTTTCATATAAATGTGGTAAGAATGAACTCAAATCCTGGTTAATTTGAACTGCATCACCGGAAAACTTTAATGATTTAACGATACGTCTATTTGCAGGATTTGGATTCATGAATTCATCAGCATCAAACTGTATGTAGAGACTATCTCCTGGATGGACGAAGAGTGTAGTAAGTAATTTTCCATATTTCAAATAAATATCTTGAGGGAAGTATTTTACAAAATCAAAAATAAAATTACCATTCTCATCTAAGTAAGAGACATGAGTTCTTTGAGTAGATCTCGTGAAATCATTAATAATGATCTTAATAGTATAATTATCTGGATATTTCTCACTGTTAAGTATGGTTCCTGCAATAATAACCCTATCGTCAAAATCACTAATTGAGTTCTTTATATTACAAGAAATTGATGAAAAAAAGAAAGTTAGCAGAATGAATGAAGCAATATATTTTTTGGGTTTTAACATAAAATTATTTTGTATAGTAAATAACCGTATATAACCGTTCTATGGACAGGAATCACCTGAAGTTCATGGAATAGAACAGCTCTCCTGCCGTTCGCGTGTCGCCGTAGCTATAGCGGAGGCACAAGGCATTCTCCCGAAGGGATTCCTTTGGAGCTTTGGACGGGTCGTTTCTTTATACTCGTCAGACGACTCCAAGTCGTCAGACGAGTTTCTAAAATCCTTATTTGTCTTTTTTTATAATAATAATCACCCCGTTCCTGGCTTTCTCACCATATTTTTCTATGGCTTCTTCTCCTTTTAATACTTCTATTGTTTTAAATTCATCTACAGGAATTTGAATAGAATCTTTCACCTGTTTACCATCAATTATAAACAAGATGTCGTTAGCCGTAATCTTGACAAAATTATCTTCAGTAATAGAAAAATTCATATCTATGGGAGTTTCTTTTTTAACTTTGGCAACTTCATCCAGCGAAAAGATTATCGGAATGGTGTAGGCAACGTTTACAGCATTCCCTCTTTGTTTTCCCGGAGTCCATTTGGGTGAGGACTTAACCACCCTGACTGCTTCCTGATCCAGGTCAGGGTTAACACCCCTGGCAACATTAACGCGATCTACATGTCCGTCAGAGTTGACAACGAAATAAACATATACTCTACCAGCAATGCTATCTTTTACAGCGCTCTCGGGGTACCTGATGTTTTCAGTTATCCAAACCCTAAAGGCCTCAACTGATTTTCCCTGGAATTTTGGCATATCTTCAACGATGAAGAATACCGGCTCGTCCTCTATAGAAATTTTAGATGGAGGTGGGGTGGTTTTTTCAGGATCTGATATGTCCTTGACAATTTTTGGAGGTGGAGGCGGAGCGGCATCCCCGTCAGACAAGTCGCTTTTTTCCTGTTTGCTGGCAGCCGGATCAACCGGCGGAAGAGTAAGTCCTGTCTTTGCTTCTTCCGAATTCAACGAAAAAACCACCGGGATTACGTATCTTACGCTAACAGGTTTCCCTTTCAATTTGCCCGGTTCCCACTTCGGGCTGGAATTTATTACCCTGAGGGCTTCTTTTTCAAGGGATGGAGCATTAATCTTTTTTGCTTCCCGTGGTGGGAGGTTTGTCGTTGCTCTCATTACTATCGCATCCTTTACAAAACCTTCCTTATCTATTATAAATTGCACATAAATCTTTCCCTCCAGCTTTTTCTTCCTGGCCTCCTCAGGATATTTAATATTTTTTATTATAAATTCTCCGAATCCTTCAATCCCTTTCCCCTGGAAGTCAGGCATTTCATCCACCTTGAAAAACACCCCGGGATTATTAGGATCAGCATAAAGGGTAGAAGGCACGGCAATATTTTTATCAGGGCCTAAAGTAAAATCTACCGGGACGGTTAAAGTTACATGAACCTTATGGCCTCTTTGTATGCCGGGCTCCCATTTCGGACTGGAATTAACTACTCTCAAGGCTTCTTTTTCAAGCAAAGGTGCATCTATGCTTTTGCTGTCCTCGAATGGTTCAAGAGTAGTGGACAGCAATACATGTGCGTTTCTGACATCTCCAACACTGTTTACAATGAATTGTATGAATACCCTGCCTTCCTGTTTTTTCTTTTTTGCTTTTTCCGGATACCGGATATTTTTTTTGAGATATTCACGGAATCCATCCAAACCTTTCCCCTGGAAATTTGGCATTTCCTCAACAATAAAGAATACCGTAGTGTCTTGTTTAATTTGAGGATTTAAAATGTCTTCAATTTTTCCTTCACTTATTGACGAACCGGATTTGACCTTGTTCCCCGAAAATGCAAAAAGTGAAATGAGGAACAATGCAACCGGAAGGATAAACAGAATTTTAAACCTCATTAGTTTTGAAGATTTTAATTTTGTCATCATGATGATACGTTTTTTAATGATAGATTGATTTAAATTATGAGCCAGCCTGAAGAATTGATTCCCAAAGACCTGGCTGAGAATTAATTCCTGGTAGGTGAACGGGCTGTAACCATCTTTGATCACATCGCTGTCGGCCTGAAATTCCTGTACTTCCCTTAACGACCATTTATAAAACCAAACAACCGGGTTAAACCATTGTACAATAGTCACTAGTTCAAACAAAATAAGATCAACTGAATGAAAATGTTTGATGTGGTTTTTTTCGTGTATCAGTATCTTTTCCATGTATTCATCATGTACAATGGAACGGTTGAGGAAAATGATATTCAGGAAGGAAAAAGGCGAAACATTTTTATCCAGGTAAACGATGTAAACTCCTTTCTCCCTGGTTATTCCATACTTTCTTACCAGCCTGAAAATTTGCCAGGTATGGAACAGGAATTTACAGAGGAAGAGTCCCATTCCGGTAAAATAAATGGATTTTAAAAGGAAAAGAATGTTAAAGGTGTAAGTGCTATCCGTAATACCTGATCCGGCAGTTACAAATATTTCGTCAATTTTCAATTCAAACGAATACAGGGCAGGAGGGGGAGTTATGGAAAAATTCAGTAATGGGATCAGCATGGATAAAATAACCGAACCTCCCAGGTAAAACCGGTTATGTACAAAATACGTCTCCTTTCTCAGGAATATCCAATAGATAATATAGAACAGGATCAAACCGGTTCCCGATTCAAGTAAATATTTCCAAAAATCAGTCATGATTTCTTTTGTATTTTAATTTCTTTTTCCATGATCTTCATAATGTCTTCCATTTCATGAAGACTAATACTTTTTTCCCTCGCGAAAAAGGAAACCATTTTTTCAAACGAGTTGGAAAAATAACTGTTAACGAAATTCTTCATATGAGCTTTTGAGTATTCATTCTTTAAAATGACCGGGTAGTATTCATGGGTTTTACCATATGCCTTGTGCGATACGAATCCTTTTCTTTCCAGTATCCTTACTATTGTGGATACGGTGTTGTATGCCGGTTTGGGATCAGGGATTTTTTCAATGATGTCTTTAACAAATCCTTTTTCAAGATCCCAAAGGATTTTCATGATCTGCTCCTCGGCTCGGGTTAATTCTTTCATGGGATGTTCTTTTTTTACTCGTCGGTACCTCGTCAGACGACCCGTCAAACAAGCCGGGCAGGCCCTGTGAAATGCTGCTTTGCAGCAGTGGCTCCGCCACTATTTCACGGGGCAGGCTTCAGTTCGTCTGACGAGTATTTTTTTATTTAAGACAAATATACAACTAAACATTTAGTTTTGCAACTAATTTCTTAGTTTTTTTTTATTAAGCGCCCTCGTCAGACGACTCCAGTTCGTCTGACGAGTATTTCTTCAGCTCGTCTGACGAAGGTTAGGCGTTTTGCTTTTGGATAAGATTTAGAGCGGAGCCGGCTTTAAACCACTCGATCTGGTTTTGGTTGTATGAATGGTTTACCGGGATATTGTCCAGGGTTCCGTCAGCATGGTTGGCAATGATTTTTAATGGTTTACCAGGGGCGAATTCACTCAAACCAACAATATCCAGTTTATCATCTTCCCTGATTTTGTCATAATCTTCCTTATTTGCAAACGTAAGAGCAAGCACTCCTTGTTTCTTAAGATTTGTTTCATGGATACGTGCGAAGGAACGTACAAGGACTGCCTTCACGCCCAAATGCCTGGGTTCCATTGCAGCGTGTTCACGGGAGGATCCTTCACCATAGTTTTCATCGCCAACAATAATGGCTCCTATATCTTTCCTTTTATAATCCCGGGCAGTATCGGGTACAGTTTCATATTTCCCGGTAAGCTGGTTTTTAATGAAGTTTGTTTTTTCGTTGAAATAGTTTATTGCCCCGATTAACATGTTGTTGGATATGTTATCGAGGTGGCCACGGTAACGGAGCCAGGGACCAGCCATAGAAATATGGTCGGTTGTACATTTCCCTTTTGCCTTAATCAATAAATTTAAACCTTTTAGATCTTCTCCTGTCCACGGAGTGAAAGGTGTCAGAAGCTGAAGGCGTTCCGAAGCCGGATTAACGTTTACTTCCACTTTGCTTCCGTCTTTAACAGGTGCCTGGTATCCATTGTCTTCAACAGCAAATCCTTTTACCGGCATTTCAATTCCTTGTGGTTCATCAAGTTTGACTTTTTCACCGTCTTCATTTACCAGGTAATCGGTCAGGGGATTAAAGCTAAGATCTCCGGCAATGGTAAGGGCAGTTACAATTTCAGGTGATGCTACGAAAGCATATGTATTGGGGTTACCATCATTCCGTTTGGCAAAGTTCCGGTTAAACGAAGTAATGATTGAATTTTTCCTGTTCTTGTCAGCCTCATGTCTTGCCCATTGTCCGATGCATGGCCCGCAGGCATTTGCCAGTATAACACCGCCGATATTTTCGAATATACCAAGCAATCCGTCCCTTTCAATGGTATATCTGACCACTTCAGAACCCGGAGTGACGGTAAATTCGGATAATACTTTCAGTTTTTTATCAAGTGCTTGTTTTGCAATCGAAGCTGCCCGTGTTATATCTTCATATGAAGAATTGGTACAGGATCCGATTAAGCCGACTTCGAGTTTTTGCGGATATTCATTTTCTTTAACGGCTTTAGCAAATTGGGAAAGAGGCCAGGCTTTATCAGGTGAAAAAGGGCCATTGATATACGGTTCCAGTTCCGAAAGGTTAATTTCAATGACCTGGTCGAAATATGTTTCAGGGTTTTCATATACTTCAGGATCAGCTGTCAGGCATTCAGATATTTTGTTAGCTTCATCGGCCACATCGCTCCTTTCGGTTCCTCTCAGGTACTCTTCCATTTTCTTGTCATAGCCGAAAAGGGAAGTCGTCGCCCCGATTTCAGCGCCCATGTTGCAAATGGTTCCTTTCCCTGTACAGGAGATGTTGTTAGCACCTTTTCCGAAATATTCCACAATACAGCCGGTTCCCCCTTTCACGGTAAGTATACCGGCTACTTTCAGAATGACATCTTTGGCGGAAGTCCAGCCGCTTAATTTCCCGGTAAGTTTTACCCCGATCAACTTTGGGAATTTAAGCTCCCATGGTATTCCTGACATGACATCAACCGCATCGGCACCGCCAACACCAATGGCAATCATACCAAGTCCACCGGCATTGGGCGTATGAGAATCTGTGCCGATCATCATACCGCCGGGAAAAGCGTAGTTCTCGAGTATTACCTGATGGATTATTCCGGCACCGGGTTTCCAGAATCCGATTCCGTACTTGTTTGAAACAGAAGCCAGGAAATCATACACTTCCTTATTAGTGACCCGGGCATCAGTTAAATCCTGGTTAGCGCCTTGTTTTGCCAGGATCAAATGATCGCAATGAACGGTTGAAGGAACGGCTGCTTTGCTTTTACCTGCCTGCATAAACTGAAGCAAGGCCATTTGAGCCGTTGCATCCTGCATGGCAACACGGTCAGGACGAAAATCGACATAATCAGTACCCCTGGAAAAGGATTTTAAATGAACATTTCCATCAAGATGTGAATAAAGGATCTTCTCGGCAAGGGTTAAAGGTCTTCCAACCACTTGACAGACTTTTTCCACACGCTCAGCCATGCCGGCATAAGCAGATTTTATCATATTAATATCGAATGCCATAGGATATAAATTTTGTGATTAATATTGATCAATAATTGCAACTATTTAGAGTCTGTCTATAAAGTCAAACAATTTTTAAATTAATCCCGATAGCTATCGGGACCAAATAACAAATAACAAATAACAACCGAACGAAGTGAGCTCATGAACACCTTTGAAAATTAATTATTTTGTGAATAAATAAATATTTTGGTGCTTGTAATT
>DAOVQI010000189.1 GCA_030628785.1 Bacteroidota bacterium | reverse complement strand
CTCAATGGAATCGATATAGAATGTGAGGAAATCATATCCGCTTTCAGAAGAAACTTTTTTCCGGAAGGTAACGGTATCATCAGAAAAAACATCAACGGTTATGGAAAGCATCGAAAACTGATTATGACTTATTTGTCCGGACCTTGCACTAAAATCACCATCATAGGAAAATGTTTGGGAAATTTCCCAGGGACGGATTGTGTCGACTGACCATGGATATTGGTTAAAACCACCTGTTTCAAAGTTTTCATAAACCAGTCCCACCGGCAATTCAAAACTGTCAGCGGCAGAATAAAAACCGGCCATCAATTTAAATTGTAGTTTAACAAGACTTGCGTAAAGTGCTGACGAATCGATTGTTATGGTGTATGTTGCCTTTTTTGCTGTCCCTGTCGTAAAAGTTCCAAGCATATATAGGGAATCTTCAATGGTTATGAATTCATTTGCAGTTGTTAGCACTCCTGTAACGTTCGTTGCATCGCTGTTTCCGTCATTTATGGTTTCAATCGAAATTTCAATCCGTTCGTCCGGGTCAGGACTACCGTTCCCGTTTCCTTCTTTGTTGTCGTTTATGGTGATTTTGCCGATTTCAAGAACAGGGGCATAAAGCGTAATCTTAAAATAGGAAGACCAGTTGTTTCCCTGCTCGTCTGATATATCCATCCGGAATGTGGTAACATGTTGGTCATTGATCGTGTCACTGATCTCGATTAGGAAAGCATTAAAAATGGTCGAATCGGATAAGGCAGGAACCAATATCCAGTGTTCAAGGCTATCCGTTATGGTAACCAGGGAGTCTTTGGTGGAAATATACACTGAAAGGGAGTCAGCATTAACATTCCCAAGATTTTTTAGGGTCATATTAATATAAATTATTTCCCCGTAATCCGGGTTGTTGTCCGAATTTCCCAAACTATCATTCAGAAAATGACTCTCATAAATAACATAAGGTTCATTGTTCTGAATAATATCGATTGTTTTAATGAATGGTTCCCTGTTTTGCTTCGTTACTACCAGATCGGTATATCCTGTACCGGTTAGTTCAGGAAACGAAAGAATAACCGAACCGGATTCATCGGCATGTTTGGCGTCAAGAAGCTGACCATCAAGACTGAAACCGATATAGGCATTCGGTTCTGTTTGAATAAACAGGGTATTCATACCAATGGGAATCGTAGGGGGGTAATACACTTCCAGTGTATCCGGAACGGAAAAGTACACCATCAGGGAAGGATCTCCCATCAGTTGATATGTTTCCCAGTAATATTTTGCTTTTTGAATGTTCCCTGTTGTGACTGCCAGGTTGCCGGCATATACAATCTGACCCTGTGTAATATACCATTCCGAAACAGGCTCCCCGTTATCATGGAAAATGCGGTCGTAGGTGCCCAATCCGGTTTCATCATATGTAGGATTTGCAGATATCGGACCAACCCCCACTGCCCAGTAAAAATCTTCATCCCAGTACGAATCATTGGTGCATCCAATGTATCCAAGCGCTCCCTTATTCTCAGCACGAACCAAAGCTTCAGCAAAACATTCAGGATTATCAAACCGTGTAGTGGAGCAAGCATTTCCTATCATTAGCGGGTATTTACCTGTATTTTGTAAATCAGGTATATCGGTGATTGATAGCCTGGGGTTACCCCAACGGTCGGGAAATCCATGCCCGGTATAATTGACAAACGCAACACCGTTGCTTACATCCTGAATAATTTGTGCATCGCTGCTCCCGGATTCCGGGTATAGATATGTATGAGAAGTTATTCCATGTTCAGGGTTGATATAATACTGGGTTCCATAATTAATTTGTCCGTTACACCATTTGGGGGAATAACTGTCGTCAACTCCCGCGATCATGACTGCCGTGTCTAAAAAAGAAGGATCGGGGAACAAATATTGCTCGTATTCAAGGGTCTTGTTGATCTGGATGATTAATTCATTTGTATCCCTGGCGGAGAACCTGCCATAAAAAACCTCAGGGAAGTAGTCACCGTTACCATCGTATTCAGCGTAATATAGATCGGTTAGCTGACCTGATGCCTGCGAAGAGGGTATTTGTCCGACATCTCCTACAAGTAATAAATAGGTCGGGGCAGGATCCTCAGGAGTGGATGAAAGATAAAGGTCATTAAGATAGTCCTTCATTTCATCACGGGTGGTACCAACTTCAGGATCACCCTTGTAAACCTCAACAACATTGAACCCTTTTTTTGTTTTCCATTCAATAAAGGGTTTTAAGGCTGACTTAAACATGGTGTCGGAAAGGATAACATATTTAACGGGCTTTTCACTTAAAACATATTTAGCACTTTCTGATTTGTAGTTTAAAATTTTGCTGAATGTCTTTTTGAAAACCGGTGAATAGTACTTCTTCTTAAGGGATTGTGTCAATTCGGGATTGGAATTGTAAAAGACAAGTTCGACTACCAGGTTATTGTAAACCTTAATGATGTTCTTAACCGGGTTGTATTGAAAGGGGGCAAATTGAACCTGGCCTAACCGGATGCCCCTTGTTGTTCCGAGTTCTTTAAAGCTTACAATGTTGTTATCGTTAAATTGATCGATCCGGTAATAGGCTGAATTGTATTTAAATTGAATATCCTCTTTCCTGGTGTTTTTTGATAGTGAAGGTTGCGAAGGAAATATTTTTTCATCGATCTGCTGACCTGCTAAATCAATGATCTCTTCCTCAAAGGATACAATCCGGATGGCAGGCTGAGCCCCATGGGGAATTTCAAACATCTTATTTAACACCGGTAATTCAGGATAACCGGTATGGTAATTATTCGTGTATCCTTCAACAAAGATCCTGGCAAAATCTCCTTCCGGCGTCTGATGGGTAAACATTTGAAAACCCTTCAAGGTACTTTTCAGTTGCAGAGAATAGTCATCATCCTTCAAAACGGATATACCTGTTCTATCAGGCACCAGAACAATCTCCTTTTTAAGATCCTGCGACACAAGAAAACCTGAAAGCAGAAGAGTGAATAAAATATACGATATGATACTTTTCATAAACGATCAGAAAAATCAATTATGCTAATATGAGGATAAAAATATATTTTTATAATACGTAAAATAATTCAAAAGGTTAAAGATAATCATTCCACCATAAGTCGGCAGTCCACAGTCGGCAGTCTACAGTCGGCAGTCCACAGTCGGCAGTCTACAGTCGGCAGATTGCCGACTTAAAAATGAAAAGTATAATGAAATTAACCATTATCAAGCCATACAACCATACAGCATAGTTCTGACCTGAAAGTGCTGGAATACAATGATTTAGGATCGTTCTAAATAGTATTATTCGTGCAACCTTTTTATCTTATTTTTAGTCGTTTTAAAATAGATTTAACATATATTTGTTTATTGCTTACTTTATTTTGCCAGGCAGATGGTTCATTTAATCCTTTTTGTGTACCGTGATGTATTGTTTATCAACGGTTTTTTTTGTTTCGTCAAAACTAATCAGTCATGGATAACCTTCATACAATTTAACACGTATAAAAATTTGATATAAAATTTCTATAAGAGTATATATAAGTTTAAGGTTGCTATTTTGCAGCTTCTCAGGAAGAGTCTCTGTTAAGAGTTTTTTCCTAAAGGGATTCTTATGGCGCATAGTATTTATTCAGACTTTTCGGAATAAACTAATACTGTAAATTTGTTTAAATTTATCAACTTGGAAACGTCGTAAAGCAAATAAATAAATTGGGATACAGATTACAATTTAGCAATATTTTGACTGTTAATTTTGTAGCTCGCAACTTGCAACCTGCACCCAACTCGTAACCCGTAACCCGTAACTTATAATAATGATAAACCTACTAAAATTTATATAACATGAAAACAAAAAAAAGTTTTTTTTGGATTGGGTTGAAAGGTTTTACAACCTTGGTTGCCCTGGTATTTGCTTTGAATATTAATGTTTTATCGCAGAACATAGCAATTACCGACGAAGACGGTTATTCCCCGGATGCAACAGCCATGCTCGATGTTTATTCAATTAACAAGGGAATGCTGGTTCCAAGGGTGGCACTTGTTAGCACCGAAAGTCCGATCAGCGGGACAAAACCAGAGGGTCTTCTTGTATGGAACACTTCAACCACCGGATCCTATCCCGACCTGGGTTTCTATTTTTGGTCAGGTTTCGACTGGGAAAAAGTAGGCAGCAGTGCACTTGATTTCCAAAATGGTTTAACAAAAACCGGAAACATTGTTTCCCATGAAGATTTATCTTCTCAATCAAGTGTAAATAATAGCGGAGGAACGGTAATACAAGATGTAACCTTGGGTTCGTTAGGGCATGTTACCGGATTGACATCATATAATCTGGATAACCGGTATTATACTGAATCTGAGGTTAACACTCTTATTTCCGGAGAAAATATCTGGGACAGATCCAGTAATAAAATATACCCTCATACTATATCAGATGATGTCGGCATAGGAACATCCAATCCACAGCATAGGCTACACATAATCGATAATGTTAGTAATACTACGGGTATCGACGGGAATTTTATCAATATTCAGAATTCAAATACAGCTTCAGGTGTAATGTCAGGAATTAGATTTAGTAACGGATATACAAGTAATTATTTTAAGGGGGGAATATTTTATCATGATGTATTAACGTATGGCAGGGGAGATATAGTCTTTGCCAACCGGTCTGCCATAGGCAGTAGTAACGTTACCTTATCTGATGCCAGGATGATCATAAGAAATAATGGTAACGTAGGCATTGGCACCCCAGCCCCTTTAAGCAGGCTTGAAGTGCAGGGAAACAGTAGTGGAAGCGATGAAGATCCCTTGTTTGATGTAAAGAACAATAATGGGCAAACCGTTTTCGCTGTTTATCCGGATGGTGTCCGTATTTATGTAGCAGATTATCCTGGCAAGGGCAGCAAGGGTGGTTTTGCCGTTGGAGGATTTTCTGCTTCCAAAGGCCTGACCAACGAATACTTTCGGGTTACACCGGATAGTGTTCGGATATATATTGAAGAAGGATCAAAAGGAGCGAAGGGAGGGTTTGCCGTAGGAGGATTTTCTGCTAAAGGAGCTTCGATTGATCTTCTGCATCTTACCAAGGAAAACTATTTTATTGGACACAACAGTGGAACGAACACAACAGGTGCATATAACTCGTTTATAGGTTATGAAAGTGGTATGTCCAATAAAGACGGTAGTAAAAACGTATTTATTGGCTATTTATCGGGTACACTAAATGAGTCAGGAGAAAATAATGTTTTCATTGGAAATGAAACCGGCAAATCAAACAATGGTGGAAGTCATAATGCCTTTTTGGGTTACCGGACCGGTTATAATAATACCGGCGGCAACTTCAATACTTTTTTTGGTTATGAAGCAGGTTATAATAGTGGAGGATCGAGCTATAACACTGCAATGGGTTACCAAAGCGGGTACTCTCTCAGTAGTTGGCAAGGTGGTGTATATGTGGGATATCTGGCAGGAAAGGAGAATACCGGACGTGGCAATACAATGATTGGCGCTCACGCTGGTGAAAATGCCACAACCGGCGAGTATAACGTATTTATCGGTTCACAGGCTGGCTGGAGAACCGACGGACAGGTTTCAACCGGTTCAAGAAATGTGTTTATTGGCAGACATGCGGGCTGGGCTTTCTCCGGTGGGAACAATAATGTACATATCGGTTTTCGGGCCGGTGAGGGAGGATCCGGATCCGATAATGTCTTTATTGGTTCAAATGCTGGATTTGGCCAAACAGGGTCAAATAAGTTATTTATCGAAAATTCAAACAGTTCAACTCCATTGATATACGGAGAGTTTGATGGTGATGGTCTTGTAGCAATTAACGGAGATTTTAATATGGGTGGTACAAGGATGTTAATTACTAATAGTCCGGGTACAGGAACTGACCCGGCATATTATATTTCTCAAGGTGTTGTAAATAGTACTAATAATAAACAATATGCTGTAGCAATATATGACCCATTATGGGTTACAGGAAATGTGTATTGTGATGGTGTATGGGTTTCATCTGATAAACGTTATAAAAATAAAATACAGACAATTAACAATGCTCTTAATAAAATAAAGGAAATAAAAGGTGTTTCTTTCGAGTTTAATAAAAAGGTATTAGCGAAGGATGCTGAAGCAGAAGCTTTAACTGGTAAAGCTTCAAATACTACTAAACAATTAGGGTTTATTGCTCAGGATATTGAAAAAATATTACCTGAAGTAGTACATACTGATGAAAACGGATTCAAATCAGTTGATTATTCGAAAGTATCAGCTGTATTAGTTGAAGCCATCAAAGAACAACAAAAAATCATTGAAGAACTACAGCAACGAATTGAAAAACTGGAGAAGCCGCAGGAATAAATCGCTTTATTCTAATAGATTATATGATTCAAAAGATGGTTTTTAATGTAAAATATATCTAAAGTTTAATAATGAGGGAATATTGTCAGGTGGAAACACCTGACACCATTCTATTTTATAAATTTTAGAATGAACAAAAGGTTAAAAAAATAATAAATCCTTACATATTATGATAACAAAGCGTATCATTACCATCGCGGCATTATTGTTTATCGGGATTTCTGTTTTT
>DAOVQI010000404.1 GCA_030628785.1 Bacteroidota bacterium | reverse complement strand
TGTAAATAACCTACTCGTCTGACCACTAAAATTCATTAACTTTCTACATAAACCATAATATAATTGCAATGTTCCAAATCTAAACTAATCGCCCGGCAGAAGTAGTGGTCTGACGAGTATTGCAAAGCTATATTCTTAATTCCCTCAAGTACATCTGAATAGTGTTTTCAAGGCCGTAATAAAGCGCATCGGAAATCAATGCATGTCCTATCGAAACTTCCTTCAATCCTGGTAAGTTTTTATAAAGGAACCGTAAATTATCAAGATTCAGATCATGACCAGCATTCAATTCAAGACCTGATTTCAGAGCAAGATTAGCCGCTTCAATATATGGTTTGATGGCTTTATCCCTGTTAATGTGATATTGTGCTGCATACGGTTCGGTATAAAGTTCGATTCTGTCAGTTCCGGTATCCTTTGCATGATCAATGTGTTCGGGATTTGTATCGACAAATATAGAAACTCGTATTCCTTTTCTTTTAATTTCGGAAATTACTTCTTTTAAGAAAGTTTTATGTTTTATTGTGTCCCATCCGGCATTTGATGTAATAACATCAGGTAAATCAGGAACTAAAGTAACCTGGTCAGGTAAAATGGATAGTACAAGGTCGAGGAATTTTCTGTTTGGATATCCTTCAATATTAAATTCTGTTGTAATAAAAGGTTTAATGTCAATTACATCCTGGTATCTGATATGTCGTTCATCCGGCCTCGGGTGGACTGTAATTCCCTGAGCACCATAATCCTGACAGTTGATGGCAGCTCTTAGAACATCCGGCAATTTTCCACCCCTGGCATTTCTGAGAGTGGCAATCTTATTTATATTTACACTTAAACGAGTCATATTTTGAATTTTTTGTACTTTTATTACAAAATTATAGTATTTTATCAGAAGTTATTGAAATGCTGGCAAAAGATTTAATTTCCGAGGTTGTTCCTGCCCTTAAAACATCAGATACGGGTTTGAGGGCTTTAAGCTGGATGGAGATATTCAGAATATCACATTTGCCTATTGTTAATAACAAGGAGTTTTTGGGATTAATTTCAGATACAGATATTTACGACCTGAATATGGCAAATGAACCCATTGGAAATCATCACCTTTCTTTATTCAGTCCGTTTGTAACAAGTGACCAGCATATTTATGAAATTATTGAACTGGTCTCCCGGCTGAAATTAACTGTAGTTCCTGTTTTAAATAAGAAAAAGGATTACTTGGGGTTAATCACCCTGAATGATTTGGTTCAATATGTTGCTGATTTATTTGCATTAAAGGAACCGGGAGGAATCATTGTATTGGAATTGCACCAAAATGATTACTCTCTGAACCAAATTTCACAGATTGTTGAAGGCAACAATGCAAAAATTCTGAGTATGTACCTTACATCACCCTCTGATTCCATGAAAATGGAATTAACCCTGAAAATTAACCAGAACGACCTGACCTCCATTATTCACACTTTCGAACGTTATGATTATACTATTAAAGCTTCCTATATGGAAGATGAGGATATGGATAGTTTTTATTCTAACCGTTATGAATCCTTTATGAAGTATTTAAATATTTGATTATACATAACTAATCTATTAACAAAAAAGTCAACGCTATTTAGGCATTGTCAAACTACAAACTAAAAACTACAAACCCCAGTGAAATATGCTCCTTCCCTGATGAAATGTTTTCGTACCTCAAATTTCACAGGGCAAGCGTCGCATTTCACGGGGCAGGCCACAAACTACAAACTAAAAACCAAAACAATGAGAGTTGCCGTTTATGGGAGACATTTTGATCCGGACTTTAATAGGAGTATTTATGATCTCTTTGAAAATTTTACGCGAAATGATGTTGAAGTTTTTGTCTTTCAGCCTTTTTTTCAATTCTTAAAAGAAAAAATAAATTTTCAGCCTGATATTTCAGGGTTTTTTTCGAATCACATGGATATTGCAAAAAACCTGGATTTGTTTTTAAGTATCGGAGGAGATGGAACCTTTTTGGAAGCAATTACAATTGTAAGGGATAAGGGAATACCTATGGTTGGAATTAACAGTGGAAGACTGGGATTCCTGGCAAATATTTCACGAGAAGAACTTTCCGATTCAATACGGGATATTTTTGCAAACAAGTATACTATTGAAGAGAGAACCGTGATAAAACTTGAAACTTCAGGGATGGCGTTTAAAGATTTTAACTATGCCCTGAATGAGGTAACTATTCAAAAGGAAGGATCGACCATGATAACCATCCGGACTTTTGTTGACAAAGAATTTTTAAATTCATACTGGGCAGATGGCTTAATTATTTCCACACCAACCGGATCGACTGCCTATTCGTTAAGTGTAGGCGGACCCATAGTAATTCCCAATACAAATAATTTTATTATTTCACCTATTGCACCCCACAATTTAACTGTACGACCTATTGTTATTCCCGATTTTAATGAGTTGATCTTAAAAGTAAATGGTCGCAGCTCTAAGTTTATTGTAACTTTGGATTACCGATCCGAAATAATCGATAATTCCATTGAAATAAGAATTAAACGTGCTGATTTCAAGATCAGGATATTGAAACTGGATCGCCATAATTTTTTCAGTACCATCAGGAATAAACTCATGTGGGGAGCTGATAAAAGAAACTAAATCATAATAATTTATTAAATTTGTGCCAATATTGCCGTGTTTATTATGAAAAGAAGATTTTATCTTATTTATTTAATAGCTTTTCTTTTTCCGTATTTTTCTGATGCCCAGGTTTGGAAAATGAGAAGATATGAAGCCATGGGTGGTATCGTAACATCGAATTATTTTGGCGACATTGGCGGTTACTCAAAAGGAGATAATGCCTTGGGTTTAAAGGATTTTAAATTGTTTCAGACCCGGCCTGGTTTTTATTTAGG
>DAOVQI010000132.1 GCA_030628785.1 Bacteroidota bacterium | reverse complement strand
GAGGCTAAGGAATTTGACTGCACATCATAGCCTTATGCTTAAGCCAAGGCTTCAGCATAGGAGCTATTGAATTCAATTTGTCTTGTTTTTTATTTTTCAGGCATACTTTTCCTGTTTTTTTCTTTAGTTAGTTAAAATGTTTCAATATTTTCTTTCATCATCTAATTATATTAGCTTGTATCTATTTTCTTAGTGTCGTTTCAATGCTTTTTATCCCTCCTTCACTTCGTTTCGGCGGGCAGGCATCGGATCTAATTCAGCTATTACGTCACGATAGCCATTAGTAAGTTCTTCTTTGTCTTTATCTGAAATAAAACCTAAAGCCTGTGATGCCAGGCTTTGATTTACAAGTTCATAACAACTCCCCCTGGATATCTTGTAAAATTGTGTTTTATCCAACTTCTCATATCTGCCAAAGCCCTCAGATATATTGTTCGTAACCGAGTTTGCTGCCCTACACATATCAGATACCAGGTTATATTTCTCTTCTGCCGGATAGGTTTTAGTTACTTCATATACCTTGAGCAATAACTTAAAAGCTTTTTACTCGTTCCCACAAGTCCTTCCCACTTGCTGCTCGTGAGATCACTTTGTTAAGTTGCCATACAGCCATTTCAGTAAAATCTTTATATGCCATCTCTTATTATACAGGTATAAACTACTTAAACCTATTACCTTCCTTAGCCTCAGCCTCAGCCTTAGCCTTGAAGATAAATTATTCACTTCGTTCATGAGATCGTCACGCTTGTAGAGTGACTAAGTTCAAAATTAGCAGAATAATTACAACTGAGCGCAGCGATCTCACCGAAGGTAATTTTTCAGGCTAAATTGTTAATAATCAAATTAAAGTAAATAACCTCAGTATTCCAGTATTACTCACTCCCACATGGCCACAATCACGGTCCCGCTCGTGAGACATTCTGTTCGCTATGCTTACAGAATGGTTCTAACATTCCAATACCTTCTTACACCCAGTCTTCAGCAAGAATCTCTCCTTGTGCGCTAATGGTAATGGATTTAATGGGGACCTTTCTTGAAGCATCTCTGGTGGCTATTTGAGCCAATTGCAATATTCCGCCACAGCAAGGCACTTCCATTTTCATCACCGTCAGAGTATTTATCTTTGCATGTTCAACCAAAGCCTTCAGCTTTTCAACATAAATTTCCATATTGGAATCCAATTTCGGACAAGCAATACCAAGGGTTTTACCTTTTAAAAAGCTGGCGTGAAAATCACCCATGGCGTATGCAACGCAATCTGCCGAAAGCAATAAATCAGAGCCCTGGAAATGAGGTGCATTGGGATTGATCAGATGCATCTGGACAGGCCAGTGAGTTAACTGAGACCGGGTATCTCCCTTTGTATCAGTAATTGTTTCACTTTGATCGGGTTGAAAGGCATAAGCCCGGGATCCGGGGCATCCTCCACCATGTGCAGTGTGTGGTGAGGCCATCTGAATCTCTTCCGGTTCAGTTTTCTCCAACGGGTTATGACCCGGAAGATGATTATGTACTGCTTTCATAACTTTTTTAGGATCAAACGTCAATACTTCTTTATTATCCCATAAATACTGTTCACCTTCCTTTAGGTAACCTGCTTCATTATGTTCCTTTAGATGCTTAAGATGGGCAATTACCACATTTCCTCCTTTTTTCATCATTTCTTCCATTACAACAATCTCATTGTAAGGTTCGGCTTCACGCTCTTCAAGGGTAATGGCACCCTCCGGACAGTGTCCCAGACAGGCCCCAAGGCCGTCACACATCAGGTCGCTGATCAGTCGTACCTTACCGTCTATAAGCTGCAATGCACCTTCATGACATTCGGGTATGCAGTCTCCGCATCCCTTACATTTTTCCTCATCGATCTTTATAATTTGTCTTTTCATTTTTTTTACTGCAATATTACGCATCCCCGAAAAAAAATCTGTAACATATGTTACAATAGCTAAATTTTTCCTATTTTCCCGGAAAACTTAGCAAATTCAATCCATGTTCAAATTGCTTTCAAGATCTCCAATTTTCAAGAATATCAAACCTGATGAAATCCCGGTATTACTGAGTGGGGTAAACTATACCCTGAAAAAATTCAAAAAAGGGCAAGTCATTGCTTTAAGGGAAGAACTTTGTAATAATCTTATGATATTAGTCTATGGCAGTGTAAAGTGTGAAATGCTTGATTTTTCAGGTAAAACCGTAAAGATCGAAGATATTGCTGCACCTAAAACCATTGCTTCAGCCTTCTTGTTTGGAACCAGGAACCAGTTGCCTGTGGATATTGTGGCAAAGGAAGATGTTCAATTGCTATTTATACCAAAATCTTCCGTCATAACCCTTTTGAAAACCCACAATACATTTTTAACAAACTTCCTGAATGTAATTTCAGACCGGTCTCGTTTTTTAAGCAACCGATTGTACATACTATCCTTTAAAACCATAAAGGGGAAGCTTGCTCATTATATTCTAAGCCGTGCCAAACTCGATAAAACCACCATTGAATTTCCAAAAACCCAGCAGGAGCTGGCAGAATTCTTCGGAATAACCAGACCATCTTTGGCCAGGGTGCTCGGTGAACTGGTTCACAGTAATATTATTTCGATTAAACGCAACAGGGTAAACATCATCAGGAAAGATAAATTAATTGAACTTATTCGATAATGAATGTTCCAGAGCCGTCAGAGCCGTGTCACGGTTCAAAACCGTGGCACGGCTAAAGTTCAAAACCGTGACACGGCTATCGTATCCTTATGTTTTAGAAAACAGAACTTTGCTTGTTAGGTGCAAAAGTTTTTTTTACTTTTAAACAATTAGTGACTAATCATTGTGTTGAGAGAAAAAGAAACAGAATGTTATAAAATGTTATATGTTATAAGTTAAAAGTTATATGTTAATTGCTCATAACGTATAACTTATAACCTATAACAATTAACCTAAATAAATAAGAAAGGAGCCACTGTAAACAGATTGGGTACAAACATTATTATCAACTTCAATAATTTGAAAAAAATGAAAAGAATTATTTTTTTAATCGCAAGCATCGTACTTATCAATATCAATACTAATGCACAGGATACTGGTTACAAGTTCAAAATGAAAAAGGAAATTGCAGCTACACCGGTTAAAAGTCAATACAGGACCAGCACCTGCTGGAGTTTTTCTTCGCTCTCCTTCCTGGAATCGGAATTGATCCGTATGGGAAAAGGAGAATTCGATCTTTCGGAAATGTTTGTAGTCCGATACACTTATTTGGGGAAAGCCGATAAATATGTACGGATGCATGGCAACTCAAACCTGGCTGGTGGAGGAGCTTTTCACGATGTTTTAAATATAATCCGTGAATATGGAATCGTCCCTGAAGAGGTTTATTCCGGTAAAGTTATCGGTGAAGAAAATCACATTCATGGTGAATTAGACGCAGTAATAAAGGGGTATTTGGATGCTGTTATTAAGAACAGGAACAGAAAATTAACCCCCGTCTGGGAAAAAGGTTTGGCAGGAATCATGGATGCCTACCTGGGGAAAATCCCGGATAAATTCGAATACAATGGAAAAACATATACTCCCAAAACTTTTGCCACCGAATCAGGAATAAACCCGGATGATTACATTGTTCTTTCTTCCTTTACCCATCATCCTTTTTATGAAAAATTTATAATTGAAATTCCGGATAACTGGGCATGGGGTGAATGCTATAATCTTCCCCTGAATGAATTTGAAGAAGTATTGGATAATGCTTTAAAAAATAGCTTTTCAGTTGCCTGGGGCAGTGACATGAGCGACAAGGGATTTTCACGAAATTTTGGAGTTGCTGTTGTTCCTGAAAAGGACTGGGAAGAAATGACTGAGGAAGAATTAAATAATGTATTTAAAACCCCCTGTAAGCAAAAAAATATTACACAGGAGTTACGTCAGGAAGGATTTGACAACTTCACCACAACAGACGACCACGGGATGCATATCATCGGGGTTGGAAAAGATCAAAAGGGGAACAAATTTTACAAGGTGAAAAATTCCTGGGGTGAATACGGACCTTATGACGGATACCTTTATGCCTCCAAAGCATATATTTTATACAAATCCATTAATTATATGATTCATAAGGATGCTGTACCGGATTCTATCAGGGAAAAATTGGGAATTGATTGAATGATATACAATAAACCCTTAGGGTTTCTCGGTAGCCTGTATATATTTACTATATAAACTACTAAACTTTTCCTCAATACTTTTTGCTATTCCCTCCGGATTTGATTCTTTTGTCACCCCAGTTAACATCTGAAGCAACTGGAGATGAAGTTGAATATCACTGGTGATAGATTTTCTCATACCGGGTTTAAGTGACAAGTAATAACTAAGGTTATCCTCACATATCAAGGCAAACTCTTCTGCTATTTTCTCGGCTTTTTCTATTTCTCCTGCCTTATAATAAGCTTCAATAATTCCGGGCATAAAGTAATGGTAAGGAATACGTTCATGAGGAAACAGTTCTAAACACCGGTCGAGCACTGCCACAGCAGAATCGCGTTTTCCTTCCAATAACAATTTTTTGGCAAGCCGGCCAAAATTATTTCTTATTTTGATGACCGAAAAAGTTCTCCTTTCGTAATACCCAAGATGTAGATCTGTGCCTTCCATTCCACCCCATCTGAAATTACTCATAAGATTATCATACATTACATCCGTATTGATCCTTCCGTATTCTAAAAACCCGGAACGTGTGGTTTTTATGGGTACAAACCGGTAGGCAAAACCTTCGTGCTGGAAATAATCTTCCAGTCCAAGAGCATCTTCATGACCACCTGTCACAAAATAAACCGGGCGTTCCCAATCATTTGTCGCGAGCAGATCCAGAACCATCATCTGGTTTTTCAACAGAGAGTTCTTGTTAAACTTCATGTCAATAGAAGAAACAATCTGGTCAGCCAATTCAGGTGATACAGTACCGTTGGCAATTACTTTCGCTGAATCGACAGGTAGCCTGAACATTTTTGTTGGAATATAATCCAACAGTTCATTATCATGTGTTTTAATTTTGGTGGCAGGATTATCATCATTTATAAAATTCATAACCTGTTTAATATCGACATAATCCTTTATTTTACGGTGGGGGATCATGTAAATCTGGTTGTTCGTTCCGTCAAGATATTTTTCCTGAGGTAAGGAAAGGGGTACAGGTTCCGATTCGTATGCTTTGTTCTTCATCTGATCGATATACCAGTCGGTATGGAACAACATCAGATTCACCACTCTTACGTCTGTTCGTATACCCTCAACCTCCTGAGCATACCATAAGGGGAATGTATCGTTATCCCCATTGGTAAATAAAATGGCATTCGGGGCACAGGAGTTCAGGTAATTATAGGCAATATCCCTGGCAGTGTATCGTCCTGAACGGTCGTGGTCATCCCAGTTTTCATTAGCCATAATACCCGGAACGAGGAATAAACACAGCGCTCCGGAAACCACAGCACCTAAATGATCTGGTATAAATTTCCTGAGAAATTCGTATAAGGCCAGTACGCCCAATCCGATCCAAATGGCGTATGCGTAAAAAGAGCCTGCATAAGCATAATCCCGTTCCCTTGGCTGGTTGGGATATTGATTTAAATATACCACAACAGCAATCCCGGTAAGTGCAAAAAGGAGCAAAACAACCCAAAAATCCTTTTTTTTCCACTGAAGCTGGTAAAATAATCCCACTAATCCGAGAAGGAACGGTAACAAATAGTATGAATTTCTGGCCTTGGCAGATTTCAGGCTTTCAGGTAAATTATCCTGCGGACCTAACCGGATCTCATCTAAAAATTTTATTCCGGTTATCCAGTTCCCCTTCAGGGGATCCCCATGACCCTGAATATCATTTTGCCGGCCCGAGAAATTCCACATAAAATACCTGAAATACATATGCCCGATCTGGTAGCTGAAAAAGAACCGGAGATTTTCAGTAAATGTGGGTACATGAACGGGTTTTCTTTCCCCGTTCTGACCGGCGACCTGAACCGGTTTTCCTTTTATGTTTCCCCATTGTTGATAGTGCCTTAAGTAATCAGGCGAATTATTACTCCACATCCTTGGGAAAAAGGTTGTGAACCGTTTATCGTATTTCACTTCCGGAGCATACCGCGTAATTACGTATTTTCCGTCTTTTTTGGTGTAGGTTGGCTTACCTTCTTCAATGCCGATCCCAGGTGCATTGTAATACTGACCTGTCATCAGGGGCCTGTCACCGTATTGCTCCCTGTTCAGGTAATAAAGTAGTGAAAAAACAGTTTCCGGATTGTTCTCATCCATGGGGGGATTGGCTAATGAACGGATAACGATCATTGTAAAAGAGGAGTAACCGATTAAAATGACAGCAGCGGCCGTCATTATAGTATTAAGAACCACACGATTATTCTTTGCAATGAAATAAACAACTCCAATCAAAATCAGTATCAACAAAAAATCAAGAAATGCTGAACCTCCCAGAAATGGAATTCCGAGTAAGGTTAATGCCACAACCGATAATACCGTTGTATGGATCAATTTCTCCTTTTTATAGGTATAATAGATTCCCCCGGCAATAGTTGCAATGAGTAATGAAGCATGAAATAAAACCCCCGAATTATATGGAAGACCGAAGGTATTTACACACAACAGTTCAAACCAGGATGCTGTGGTTACAACACCCGGCAAGATTCCATACATAATTATGCCTAAAATCACGAATGAGATCAATAAAGCATATAGAAACCCTTTAGCATTAACGTCAAACTTTTTAAAGTAATAAACAAATACAATGGCAGGAATGGCAAGTAAGTTAAGCAGATGAACCCCTATGGATAACCCCATTAAATAAGCGATCAGAATAAGCCAGCGTTCTGAATGTCTCTTATGAGCAACATTTTCCCATTGTAAGATTGCCCAAAACACAACCGCCGTAAACAAGGAAGAGGTTGCGTAAACTTCTCCTTCAACAGCCGAAAACCAGAATGAATCAGAAAAAGTGTAGGCTAAAGCGCCAACCAAACCACTTACCATCACGGCTATAACATTTCCCCTGGAATAGTCTTCATTCTTAATGATTATTTTTTTTGCCAGATGGGTTATGGTCCAGAATAAAAACAGGATGGTAAATGAACTGGCAAGGGCTGATAAGGAATTTATCATTTTTGCTGCATTGGCAACATTGCTGCCAGCCAGTAATGAAAAAATCCGCGCAAGAATCATAAAAAAAGGAGCTCCCGGAGGATGACCTACTTCGAGCTTAAAGGCAGATGCTATGAATTCTCCGCAATCCCACAGGCTGGTTGTGGGTTCAATGGTTTTTAAATAAACCACTGAGGCAATTAAAAAGGTTAACCAGCCAATCAGAAGGTTAAGGAATCTGTATTGTTTCATTTTCAATGAGCATTTATTTTTCAGTTTGGTTGGTTTGGGATCTTTAAAAATGGCAATCAGTTCCGCAAACTTTGGTTGTTAGAAGTTCCTGAAGGGATTTGAAATGTGGTTGATAAAAAGGACATCTGTATTACCTATAATACATGGGTTTGAAACCTTTTGTTTGCAACAACTTTTCTATATTCCTCAAGGGTCATATTCAAAATGTCAAGTGGTATCATAAATTTTCTTAGTGTTTTCAATTCTGCTTCCATTGTCATTTTGGAGCGTTGAAAAACATCTTTGTTTTCAAAGTCGTAATCTGCTTGAAAAAACCATTCTTCGTAACCTGAATTTATTTCTTCCGTCATTTTTTTTCAATTTTTCAAAGATACAAATTTAACATAGAAAACTGTCTCATAAAAGATTTTGTAAATGATTGCGTTGAATCATAAAAGACCTTTGCCTGAAAATAAGGTTTATCGATGCTAATTCAACGTAGTTGTGTCATTTATCCTTTATCCAGATGGAGATGGTAATATTTATTCTTTAATTTTGAAAAAACAATTTAAATGCCGAAAAAAAACAAAAAACGTAGGATTGATATTGTGTACTCAACTGACCCGGACTTTGAATATCAATACCAGGAGGAAGAAGAGTCTGAAACACTTGCCCCGAATCAGCAAAACCTGATGGTTTCCCTTGACAAGAAAAAAAGAAAGGGAAAAGCAGTTACACTGGTTACCGGCTTTGCCGGAACTATTCAGGATATAAAGGAACTGGGTAAGGATCTGAAATCGAAATGCGGAGTAG
>DAOVQI010000353.1 GCA_030628785.1 Bacteroidota bacterium | reverse complement strand
CCTAACCCGTTGTGCGATTAAAAGTATTAAGTGATAGATTTAGTGGAATTTAGTGATTTTGTGTTTTTGTGGCATTTTTTTTAGCCACTAAATCACTAAAGCACAAAATCTCACAAAATTATATATTTCAGTAAATCAAACAAATACAAAACATTGTAAGGTTAATTTGTTTATTTTATACATAAGAAAATTCTAATCGCACAACGCGTTAGATCCTATTAAAATATAAATTTAAAAAAAAATAAGATAAAAAACTATATTACATCCTCACCGTTAATATGAATCTTATTATCATAGACCTTCGGAAAAGAATTCGGAGCTACATGTAGATCCGATTTCCAATCGGATATTACCCGCTAGGTTTAACGAAAAAGAAACAGTTACTTTATTTAGTAATCACTGGGTTAACATTTTTTTCTATATAAAAATGTATATCTTTAAAGCGAACAGGTATATAATACGATTTCAATATATTTATTTTAATTATAAGTATTTCCTCATGAAAAAAACAAAACGACAAAAAAATGTAAACCGCCGTCATTTTTTCAAATTGTTAGCCACAGGCGGTTTGGCAGCTTCATTTGCACCTCTGACACTGAAAAATACCTATAGCCAGGAAGGCAAGCAGGAAGGGAAACCTGCCACCAATATTAAAGATGCCCTCGCCTACCCCAGAAATGAGTATTCACTGCCCGGGAAATTCCGGGGAAAGGTGGTCCATATTCACGATGAAAAATCAGCTATTGATGATGTAATAAACGAAGAAGTCGTTTATGAAATGATCAAAACAGGCATGATAACTTTAACCGGGAAAAAATCCCTGAAAAAGGCATGGCGAATGTTTGTCGGACCGGATGACATCATCGGTCTGAAAGTCAATCCGATTGCCGGTAAGTTGTTGTCAACCAGCCTGGAGGTAACATCGGTCATCATCAAACAACTTGAAGAATCAGGAATACCGCGGAAAAATCTTGTAATATGGGATCGCAGGGAATTTCAACTGGAGGAAGTAGGATATACTTCTGAGAATTTTCCCGGAATTAAGATCACCGGAACAGAACAAAAAGATAAGGATGGGTCTTTCTATGACTCTGATGGTGAGCTTTATGGTAAAAAAATGATTGATATGGATTGGTACTACTTTGCCGATGTTGAAGGAGAATATGATTCCCATACCCTGCCATACATGGTTAATGAGGGTAAATATTCATACTTCTCAAAAATCTGTACACAGGACGTGGATAAGATCATCAATATTCCCATTCTGAAAAATGCCGGAGGATCAGTTACTCTTGCAATTAAGAACCTTGCATACGGTGCCATTTCCAATACATCAAGACTTCATAAGGATCTTTGGGCTGAAACCTGTGCCGAGGTACCTGCTTTCCCTCCCCTCAGAGATAAGGTGGTTTTAAACATTATCGACGGCATCAAAGGATGTTTTAATGGTGGGCCGAGCGCTAATCCCCAGTTTTTTACCTGGTATAAGGACATTCTTATCGCAACCGATCCTGTTGCTGTGGATAGAATCGGTTACGAAATTGTAATAAAAAAACGGATTGAAAAAAAAATTCAGAAGAAGGAAAATCCAAAAGGCAGACAATTTTTGGAAATGGCAAAAGATTTAAAACTTGGGGAATGCGATCTGGCAAAAATTGATCTCCGGAAAATCGAATTGACATAATGGATAGTTACTCACCGGGTGACTCCAAGTCACCCGGTGAGTAGAAAAACACCTGACACCATTTTAATAGAGTTGACCTGATATTATGGAATTTTTATACCCATTTAAACATATAATCTAACTTCGATGAAGAAACATCTATTATTTATTATCTTTCTGCTTACCGGCAATCTTGTCATAGCTCAGGAACCAAACTCTGTCGGAGTGACTGCCAGTGATCTGCAAGAGAAAATTTCCATCAATAACCGGATCTATGAAGGAAGTTCTCTTTGGGGTTACATCAATGGCGGAGCCGATATTTATCTGGAATATGGTTTTGATAAGGTTCTGGTTCAGGATATTAACAGGAACAAAGAAAATTATAAGATCGACATCTATTTTATGGAAGACAGTGCGGCAGCTTTTGGCATATTCTCCGTCTCACGATTTTTATGTAAAAACGATAATTCCCTGTGTCAGTGGTACTGTTCAACACCTTACCATATTCAAATGGCTTGCGGCAATAAATATATTTCCATCATCAATGAAAAAGGGAGCAAGGAAAGTTATCAGTTTTCCAAAAAACTGGCGGACATTCTAATTGATAAATACAACACCGGAAATTATTTTCTTCCCGGACTTTTTAACCACGATGAATTAAAGAAACATCAGAATCAGATAAAATTTACAAAAGGTCCGTTGGGGTTGCAGAACGGGTTTCCTGAATGGTCGGATAAATTTGAGAATATAGAGAAAAAGAAATTATGGATAATGCCGGTTAAAACAGAGGGAGGAGATCTTAATCTCGCCCTGGTTGAATTCCAGAACAGACAGGTTTTACACCGGTTTTATGATCATAATAACATAAGGTCGAATAACTCCGGTTTTATCCACATTGTCCAAAACAATTCAAATCAGATTTTCATTTGGGAATTACCTCCCGGAAAAATAGTCTATCTCGAATCGGACCTTTCGAAAGAAGAAACGGAGTATTACGTAAATTTAGTAGAACGATTTACTGAGAGAGACCGTTAAATAACAAAACCCCGACAGGGTTGCGAACCCTGTCGGGGTTACTGAGTAATAAGGAATATAAGTAAGAAATCCCCGACTGCCGGCATTGATCTGAGGGAAACTGATGATTTCGGGGATTTGTGCCACAAGCCGATTAAAATTAAACACTAAGATCCCAAGGCTAAAGACCCTAAGGGTTTCTCCACTAAAAGCTTCTTAACTCTTGTGTCTCCTATCCTGATAATGTATAAGCCAGGATTCCACCTTGAAATATCCAACCACTTTTTGTTATGAACTGTTTCTTGCAGAACCAGTCTTCCCATAATATCAAATATCGTTAATTCATGAATATTTTGATCGTCTATTTCAATTATTACCCAGTTACATGATGTCAGGTGTTTCCACCTGACATTGAATACTATAGTAATTAAAATCTTGCCATATCATTAATAAAAAATGCCTAAAGTGCCTAAAAAAATAAATGCCTAAAATTGGAAATGCATAGAATGCCTAAAATTTGAAGCCTTGTGATGCGTTAGTAATATTTCGGGTTAAAATAGCCTTCAATGAAAACTAAAAGCGGTATGAATAACTTATACCTAAAATGTAACTTGTTACTGGGTCGGTTCTGTTGAATCTATCCTGAATCCTGTAAAAAGCCTCAATTTTGTTTCTTCGCTTTGTAAAGTATTCAGTTCCAAGTGTATACCGTGCTTTAATAAAATCATTTCTTTCAACATTTAGATTATAAAAAAGTTCGTAGGAAAAATATGGAAATAACCGGCTTCGTCTGATATCATATTCCAATTGAATTTTATTCCTGTGATAGTTGGTTGGAACAAGCCCGTTTTCATCTGAGAAAATATCTGTATATTTTGATTGGATTCTGAAACGATAGCT
>DAOVQI010000341.1 GCA_030628785.1 Bacteroidota bacterium | reverse complement strand
TGATGTAAATAGTAAGGAATTGATGATCGTAGGCGGCCCGAATGGTTCAGGAAAGACAACCTTTGCGCGTGTATTTTTAAGAAAACATAAATTCGATTTTCTGAGCGCTGACAATATTGCCAAGGATATAAATGCAAACAACATCGATAAAGCTAAATTCTCTGCCGGACGGGAATTTTACTACCGTTTGGATAACTGCCTGGATAGCGGAAATAATATACTGATTGAAAGCACATTGTCTGGCGTTCAGATGAAAAAAATGATTCCCCGTTTCCAAAACCTCGGTTACAACGTATCAATAATATTTATTTTTCTTGATTCGCCAAAACTATGCATCGAACGGATTAAGGAAAGATTACTTAAAGGGGGGCATCCTATACCCGATCAGGTTGTTCACCGGCGATTTTACAGGAGCATTAACAATTTCTGGAATATTTATAGGAATATAGTTGATGACTGGTATTTATTTTATAATGCTGAAGACAGGTTTACGGAACTTGCTTTTGGAGTGGATGAAAATTTTATTGTTAAAAATCCGAAAATTTATAATACATTTGTGGCAACCATAAAATAGAGGGTTATGGAGATAGACAAACTGGTTACAGTTGAAGTTTATCAAAACGCTTCAGAGATCGAGAAAATTGGGAACGAGGGGGTAAGCAAAGCCAAAGCGGAAAATCGTAGAAAAGGAATACCTATTGTATTTACAGTTAATGGGCGAATACATTATGAGTTGCCTGACGGAACGATTACCAAAAAAAGTCCGTTTAAAACTGTTATGAGGTAAATGGGGATTTATTAAGGTTTTTTTGGCCAAAAATCCTCATCCGTTTTTAGGCTCAAATTTCTTAGAAAAAAGATCTCTAATATTATAAGCTTTGTGCTATGCATAAGGCTTTTCTCATATATACACAATCATACATTTAAAAGAAGTGCCTAAATGAAGAAGTGACTAAAGTGACTAAAGTTGAAAGTGACTAAATGAAGAAGTGACTAAAGTGCCTAAAGTTTAAAGTGCCGAAAATTTAAAATGCCTAAAATTTGAAATGCCTAAGAAAAGAAATGCCTAAAGTTGAAAATGCCTAAAATGCCTGAAAAAAGTTAATTTTAACGTGAGTTGGATACTGAAAATCAAAGAACTTTACCAATGGCAATAGTCAATTCTTTACCTCCATGTTTTTCTGAGGTCGATGCTGTCCGAATTGCCGGAGAATATTATGGCCTGAGGGTCACTTCCAGGCAACTTTCAAGTTATATCGACCAAAATTTTTACGTGACCGATCCATCAGGTAAAGAGTATGTATTAAAGATCAGTAATCCTTCTGAGACTGAACATATACTTGAGGCACAAAACCTGGCAATGAAACATATTACGGACCATTCTACGGTTGTGGAGTGTCCTGGTGTTATACCTTCCGTATCCGGCAGACAGATCGAATCAGTAATTAGTAAAAACAAAAAAACGTATTCTGTTCGCTTGCTTACTTACATCCGGGGCAAATTCTTATCGGAAGAACCGTCACCAACGGCTGATTTATTACACAGTTGGGGTGTTTTCCTTGGAAATCTGGATAAAACACTGAAAAACTTCACCCACCCTGCAGTTGACAGATACTTTCTCTGGGATTTGAAAAATGGAAGGGATATCATTCATTTCACCAGACATATTGACAATCCACACAGGAGAAGCCTGGCAGAGTATTTCTTTTTACAATTCGAAACCTCTGTTTTACCTATTCTCCCCGAACTCCGGTCCAGCGTAATTCACAACGATGCCAACGACAACAATGTTCTTTTAAGAAAGAAAAACAGTGGTAAAAAAAAGGTGGTTGGGATCATCGATTTCGGGGATTTGATCCATACATACACTATTTGTGAACTGGCTATTGCCCTTGCCTATGCAATGTTCAATAAAGGAAACCCACTGGAAATCGCTATCCCGGTAATACAAGGTTATAATACGATTTTCCCTTTAACAGAACCGGAACTTAAAGTTCTTTTCTATCTAATTTGTACAAGACTTAGCACCAGTGTTACTTTATCGGCTTATCAAAAAAAATTACAACCGGAAAATAAATATCTGACCATTTCAGAAAATCCTGCCTGGACTTTGCTGGAAAAACTTATTGAAATAAATCCTGTAAAAGCGCATCAGGCTTTCAGGAATGCTTGCAAAATAAATACACCTTTACAATATGGAAAAACAAACGGGAAAATATTAAAGGAGAGAGAAATCTACATTGGAAGATCTTTGAGCGTTGCTTACCGGAAACCCCTGAATATCATCAGGGGAGCAATGCAATATTTATATGATGATACCGGGCAGACATACCTTGATTGCGTCAATAATGTATGTCATGTCGGGCATTGTCATCCTCATGTCGTCAGAGCTGCTCAGAAGCAAATTGCAATTCTTAATACCAATACAAGATATTTACATGAAAACCTTGTACTGTATGCAAAACGCCTTACTTCCCTATTGCCTGAACCACTAAAGGTTTGCTTTTTTATTAATTCCGGCAGTGAAGCCAATGAGCTTGCACTGCGAATGGCACGGACATATACAAAACAAAAGGACTGCATTGTAATTGACAATGCATATCACGGGAATACTTCTTCTCTAATCGAAATAAGTCCTTATAAATTCGATGGCCCCGGCGGAACCGGTCCTGAGTCTTTTATTCACAAGGTAATCATGCCTGATGTTTACAGGGGACTTTATAAATCTGAAGATAAGGATGCAGGAAAAAAATATGCAGGACATATCGGGGAGGCTATTTCGAAGATAAAGGAACAAGGAAAAGGGTTAGCTGCTTTTTTTTACGAACCCTTAATGGGGTGTGGCGGACAGATCGTGCTACCCGAAGACTACCTTAAAACGGCTTTTCAATATGTCCGGGAAGCCGGGGGTATATGCATTGCCGATGAAGTCCAGATCGGATTTGGGCGGGTTGGAACCCATTTCTGGGGATTTGACACCCAGGGCGTGATCCCTGATATTGTTACGCTTGGAAAACCCATTGGGAACGGGCATCCCCTGGCAGCCGTGATAACCACTCCTGAGATTGCCGGATCATTTGATAATGGTATGGAATATTTTAACACATTCGGAGGAAATCCCGTGTCTTGTGCCGTTGGAATGGCTGTTCTGGATGTTATTGAGAATGAGAAGCTGCAGGAAAACGCGTTAAAAGTTGGGGCTTACCTCCTATCCGGGCTAAATAAACTGAAATCAAAATATTCCATTGTTGGAGATGTCAGAGGATTAGGCCTTTTCATTGGTGTTGAACTGGTTTTAAACCGGGAAACGCTGGAACCGGCTCCTGAACAAGCAACCTGCATCATCGAAGCAATGAAGGAACAAGGTATATTAATAAGTATTGATGGTCCACTGCACAACGTATTAAAGATCAAACCTCCGTTGGTCTTCACAAAAGAAAATGCTGATCAGGTTGTAAATGCGCTGGACATGGTTTTATGCAACCTGATTTAAGGTTGAGGTTAAGGTTAAGGTTAAGGTTGAGGTTGAGGTTAAGGTTAAGATTGAGGATGCAAAGGGCATGGGGAAGGATGAAGGATGAAAAAACCAGAAAGACCTGCCAGGGTCCGAAGGACCTGGCAGAGTCTGTGGGGCTGGAAGGTTGTTGGATTTTAATATCCCTTTTACAAGTAGGACGAATAATGAGTTAGTGGGTTAGTAAGTTAATAAGTTAGTGAGAATTTCGGATTTTGGATCGTGAACGTTTTGCGCAGCAAAACCTCATGAGTGGCATGTGGGTTAGATTGTGG
>DAOVQI010000214.1 GCA_030628785.1 Bacteroidota bacterium | reverse complement strand
CCAAAGGACTCCCATGGAGAGGCTAAGAAACCTTAGCCTCAGCACGCTGTCGCTGAAGCTTTAGCGTAGGCGCCCTTAGCCTTTTATAAGATAAGTTTTATTATATACACCTAACTTATTGTAAATCAATAAACAATTTTGAACTTAGCGATAGCGATCTCATGAACGAAGTGAGTAAATTCTGATACGTTGAATCATTTATTTATTATAGCAATTACCGTACTGTTTTATGCCTTTTTCTCAGGTATGGAAACTGCATTCATCTCATCCAATAAACTCAGGATCGAATTTGAAAAAAAACAGGGAACATTCAATTCCAGAGTTCTTTCTGTATTTACCCGTAACCCCGGTCAGTATCTTGTAACCATGTTGATCGGTAACAATATCGCCCTGGTTATTTACGGTATTTTAATGGCAATCATCCTTGAACCTTTGATTTCCGGTTTTTTTTCTTCAGATATCAATATATTGGTCATTCAGACCATTATTTCCACTCTTATCATTCTTTTTTTGGCTGAGTTTTTACCAAAATCGGTATTCCTGCTTAGCCCCAATGTTTTTCTCAGATTATTCAGCCTGCCCGTATTGTTCTTTTACATGATATTTTATCCCGTTAGCAAAATAACCATTTTCCTGGCTCATTTTATCCTCAGGACTTTGTTTAACGTTAAAATTTCAGGAAAGCCGGAAGATTTGGTATTTGGTAAAATTGATCTGGACCACCTGATTAGTGAGGGTCGGGTAATGATTGATGCTAAAGATGAAGAGGCTCTGAATATGAAAATATTTCAAAATGCTCTTGACTTTTCAAACGTTAAATTAAGGGAATGTATGGTCCCCCGTACTGAAATTATAGCACTGGAAGAAAACAGTTCAATTGATGAACTCCGTCAAAAATTTATAGATAACGGACTTTCTAAAATTCTGATATACAGAGACAATATCGACAATATCATCGGGTATACCAATATGAAAGATCTTTTTAAGAACCTGAAAAGCATCAAATCAAAACTCGTAAAGGTTTCAATTGTTCCTGAAACCATGCCCGCTAATAAGCTCCTTGAACTGTTTGTTGAAGAAAAGAAAAGCATTGCTGTAGTAGTGGATGAATTTGGCGGGACTTCAGGAATGGTAACGATTGAAGATATTCTGGAAGAAATCTTCGGAGAGATTGAAGACGAACATGATTCGTCACAACTGGTTGAAAAACAAATAAGTGATAATGAGTTCATCTTTTCCGGGCGGTTGGAAATTGATTATCTGAATGAGAAATATCAATTTAATATTCCTGAAATTGACGATTATGAAACGCTGGCAGGTTTTATTCTATATCATCACGAAAGCATACCCAACCTGAATCAACACATAAAAATTAATCCATTTGATTTCAAAATATTGCGTGTTAGCGAAAGAAAGGTTGAACTGGTAAACTTGAAATTTGCCGGTAAAAAATAACTCGTCAGACGACTCCAAGTCGTCTGACGAGTATTTAAAATTTTTATATATTTGCTGCCTGAATTTTTCATTCAAATCAATCTTTTTTGATGGCAACTCTACAAACAATCAGAAATAAAGCCGGAATATTGATAGCTGTAGTAATCGGTCTGGCATTATTGGCTTTTGTCCTGGGTGACTTTTTGGGTCAGGGAAGCGGCCCGGCGTTCGGATCCAAAAAATTTTACGAACTTGCTGAAATAAATGGCAAATCCATTTCATACCAAGTGTATGAACAAAAAATCCAGAATCTCATTGAAGTATACAAATTAATAGGAAGGTCAGTAATCGACGAGGCAACCAATGAAAGTATACGTGAACAAACCTGGCAGCAGCTTATCAGAGATTATGTTCTTACGGATGAGTATAAAGAACTGGGCATAACGGTCAGCTCGGATGAATTATTCGACCTTGTTCAGGGAAATAACCCTCACCCCATTATCCGGAATTTGTTTTCCGACCCGCAAACAGGACAAATAAATAAATCCGCCCTGATCCAGTTTCTAAAAACCCTTGATAATGATCCCGGTCAGAGAGCTTACTGGTTATTTCTTGAAAAAGAAATCCTTCAGGACCGGACTTTCATTAAATATAATAACCTGATCGCAAAGGGGCTTTATGTTACCCAGCTTCAGGCCGAACAAGAATACCTTTCATCGAACAAGAGAATTGACCTGAGTTACATTGTCCAACGATTTAATTCTGTTCCCGACAGCCTCGTAAACATAACACAATCTGATCTCGAAAAGTATTACAAAGACCACAACAGAGATTATAAACAAACAGGCTCGAGAGATATCGAATACATTGCTTTTGAAGTTGTACCTACCGGGGAGGACATCAAACACGCTGAAGACTGGATTAATAATATCAAAAAAGATTTTGAGGAAAGCGAGGAAACACCACAGTTTATCAATCTTTCGGCCGATACTCCGTTTGATGACAAAAACTATAAACCCGACGAACTTCCTGAAACCATTAAAGAATTTATCCAGGATGCAAATGTTGGTGATGTTTTCGGTCCGTATTTTGAAGAGGAAACGTATAAATTAGCTAAGCTGGTTGCAATCAACTATTTGCCCGACTCTGTACATGCAAGACACATATTAATATCGCCCAATCAGAATCGAAATTATGAACAAGCCAAAAGTGAAGCGGATAGCCTTAAGAACATGATTGAAGGAGGAATTGATTTCGCTATCGTGGCTACCATAAATTCCGATGACCAGGGATCGGCCCAGTTGGGAGGCGACCTGGGTTGGTTTGAAGAAGGAGCAATGGTAAAACCGTTTAATGATGCTTGCTTCGAGAGTAAAAAAGGTGATCTTACGATTGTCGAATCACAATTTGGATTTCATATTATTGAAATCCTGGATCAGGGAACAGCCGTAAAGAAGTATAAAATCGGTATTCTCGACCGAAAGGTTGAACCGGGATCTTCAACTTATCAGAATATATATGCCGAAGCCAGCCGCTTTGCCGGATTGAATGATACCTATGAGAAATTCATTGCTGCGATTGCAGAACAAGGCTATGAAAAAAGAACAGCAAATGACATTCAGGAAACCGATAAACAAATACCCGGACTGGAATCCCCGCGGACTTTGATCCGGGCAGTTTATGAGACCAAAGAGAATGAAATTGTTCTCGATTATAATGACCAGGCTATATTCGAACTGGGTAATATGTTTATTGTTGCATATCTCACTTCTGTGCGTGAAGAAGGATTTGCACCTTTGAAACAGGTAAGATCCGATGTCGAGTTTAATGTTAGAAAAATAAAGAAAGCTGAAAAAATCATTGAGGATCTGAAAGCGGAAATTTCCCGGACAGAATCACTTGAGGACTTAGCTGTCAGTCTTAATTTACAAATCGAAGAAGCCAGTTCAATTAGTCTTAATTCATTTTCGATCCCCGGGGCAGGTATTGAACCTGTTGTTATTGCCACTGCTGTTAATTCTCCTCTTGACACTATTTCAAGCCCTATTGCAGGCAATAATGGCGTTTATATTATCCGTGTAAATAATATTTCCGAACCCGAAGGATCAGACTTTGAAATCGAAAAAGTAAGATTAAACAATAACTATCAGGCCAGGGCTAATTATGAAGCTTTCGAAGCACTGAAGAAAATCGCCAATATTGTTGACAAACGGTCAAAGTTTTATTAGTTTCTGGTTGCTGGGCCTGCCCCGTGAAATGCGACGCTTGCCCTGCCTGCCCCGCAAGGAAGAATGACTGTGTCGGGGTAAAATTTGAGGTACGAAAACATTTCATCAGGGAAGGAGCATATTTCACTGGGGTTCTGGGTGCTGGGTACTGGGTGCTGGGTACTAGTTCTCAATAGCCAATAGTCAATATTCAATCTGTCGCCCTTTCTCTCCATCTCCCCTTCGCCCTATCAATTCTCTCCAAAAGAGTCCTTCGGACAATCTACAATCATCATTCAACATTTAGCCTTCGGCCATGCTCCTTGCGCCTTGCTCCTCCATCAATCCACATTATCATTCAGGTATGAATTATCGGTTTTTAGCTGGACTTTCTTTTCCTCATCCTCAGAAAGGGAATATTTTGAAATTCTGGATTTCGAAGAATGTTCAGGTTGCTTAAGTTTTATATTTTTCCTTACATAAGCGGGTTCATCCTCAAGTTCATCAATATTCTCCTGCACTTCCTTTCTCTGATATCCCTGTTCTTTATAATATTCATGAGACTGCTTTAGCTTCTGTATTCGTTTTGTGGTTTTTTTCTGATCGGTCTGATCATCCGATTCACTTGATTCATTTGTTTTATGTGACCGGACATTTTCAACGACATCAGACACTTCAAAATCAATTCTTCGCTGACTTGTATCCGTCTCGTCAAGCCAGTATGTTCCCAGATCTTTATCCTGCACTTCAAGGATATCATCTTGTACTTGCCGGGTTCGGATATCATCCTTTAAGGGAACCCTGTCCATTTTTTTCTCAATGAAATATAGTTCAGGGATACTATTGCCCTCGAACCCGGTAGCTATTATGGTGACATTGATTTTACTTCCCAATGATTCTTCTATACCTGTTCCCCAGATAATCAGTGCATCATTAGCTGCCGTTGCATTCACGTAGTCAGTTATTTCACCTACCTCATCCATACTTATTTCATCGGTTGTTCCGGATGTGATGTTCAATAGAATGCTTTTCGCCCCGGTGATATCATTTGAATTTAGTAATGGAGATGTTAACGCCTGTTCGATAGCTTTAATGGCTCTTTTTTCACCTTCTGCAACCCCTGAACCCATGACAGCAACACCGGAATCTTTCATAACGGTTTCCACATCGGCAAAATCAACATTAATATAACCATGCAGGGTAATAATCTCAGCAATGCCTTTTGCGGCAATTGACAAGACATTATCAGCCATTGCAAATGCATCGGAAAGTCTGAGATCGCCATGTATCTCCCGAAGCTTTTCGTTATTGATAACCAGCAACGAATCAACGTGTTCTTTTAATTCGTTTAGTCCCTCGATAGCCTGACTGATGCGTTGTTGTCCTTCGAAATTGAAGGGAATGGTTACAATGGCAACCGTTAAGATTCCAACTTCCTTTGTAGCTTTGGCAATAACCGGAGCAGCCCCGGTACCTGTACCTCCTCCCATTCCTGCTGTAATAAAGACCATTTTGGTATTACCTGAGAGAATTTCCATCACATCATCGAGATTTTCAATGGCGGCTTGTTTTCCGATTTCCGGTTTATTTCCGGATCCCCTGCCTTCTGTAAGGGATTCACCTATTTGGAGCTTTACCGGAACCGGACTGCTGTTCAATGCTTGCGCATCGGTATTGCATACAATAAAGTTTACATCTTTAATCCCCTGGCGAAACATATGGTTTACTGCATTACTCCCCCCACCTCCAAGACCTATCACTTTGATAATGGAAGACCGTTCAACCGGGAGTTCAAAATTCATTAAATCTTCAGACATGATGATTCGTTTTATTGAATAAAAAAAGTAATTATTCAGTTTTTAAAAGTCTCTTTTTTATATTCAAGTTATTTGTTATTTGTTATAAGTTATACGTTATAAGCTACTATTATCTTCATGAAACATATTATTCTTGTTAGCTTTTACATTTGTTTTAGCTTTTCTTAAAAAGACAAAAGTATAAATACCAGCACCTAGTGTCACGTCAAGCGAATTTTTACATGTTAGATTCGTTAGCCGCTTAGCGGTTTACTCGCTCCCGCAAGGCGACAATTACAACCCGCTCATGAGGTTTCTTCGCCAAACGTTTGAACCGCTTAGCGAATTATTAAAGCGTCAATTACCAGTCGACACGACACTAGTAATTCGTTCTTGAAATAACATATCAAATTATATAAATTTCTAATTACTCTAATTTCTAATTGACCTAAATAATACCCAAATTTACTCGTCTGACCACTAAAATGCATTAACTTTTTACATAAACCATAACATAACTGCAATGTTTCAAATCTAAACTAATCGCCGGGCAGCAGTAGTGGTCTGACGAGTATCATAATAGGCATCCCTTCGGGAGAAATTAGGTCAATTAGGTTAATTAGATTAATTAAATTTCTGATTAATGTTTATTTATTGCCATATTAATTAAGAAACGCTCTACTAGTACCAAGCAATGGTG
>DAOVQI010000032.1 GCA_030628785.1 Bacteroidota bacterium | reverse complement strand
GAACTTGGGATTTTGAACTTTGGATTTTTTTAATCTCTATGGAATCACCCATATGATAAGGGAAATTTTTGAACTTAGCCCCGCCTGGGCGGGGCGATCTCATGATCCGCCATCCCGAAAGCTTTCGGGAGGCGGAGAGTAAATTCCGATACAATTAATTTAGCCTATGAAAAGTCAATCAAGAAGAAGATTTATCAGAAACGGGAGTATATTCCTGTCTGGCACATTGATTAGCCCCTATTTACTAAACTCGTGCAAATCAGTCAACGACCGGATAAACTTTGGGTTTATTGGAGTTGGACCCAGGGGACTTGCTTTACTGAACGAATTTATCAAATCATACGAGGTGCATTTACTTGCTGTTTGCGATCCATTTAGTGACAGGAGAGACAAACTGGCAAAAAAAGTGGATGAGATTAATGCCAGGAAATATGAAAAAGAAAATTACAAATCTTGCAGGGCTTATTCTGATTACAAGGAACTTCTTGCCGACCTTGAGATAGATGCTGTTGTAATTGCAACTCCCGATCACTGGCATGTAAAAATTGCAATTGAGGCAGCCATGGCAGGAAAACACATTTATCTTGAAAAACCCATGGGTTTGAGTTTTGAACAGGGGCAAATCCTCCGAAAGGCGGTTCATGAAAGCGGTGTTATATTTCAATACGGCACCCAACAGCGATCCGATCATAAATTCAGACTGGCTTGTCAACTTGTTCGCAATGAAAAAATGGGTAAGTTGGAAAAAATTGATGCCTGGTGTCCCGGAGGTAAAGATGCCTTTGCTAAATTCAATCCGGAACCTGTTCCCGACGGTTTTGATTATGATATGTGGCTCGGTCCTGCACCGGTAAAACCCTATACCTTTCACAGATGCCAGGGTGATCCTCTCAGTAAGGGGTCCTATTATATCTATGATTATGCCATAGGCTTTATAGGAGGCTGGGGAGCCCATCCACTGGATATAGCCCAATGGGGTAACAATGCTGATAAAACCAGTCCGGTTAAATATTCAGGAAGCGCATCCTTCTTTGAGCCTGATAATCTATTCGATACAATTTGCTCCTGGGATATCAACTGTACATATGCTAATGAAGTGGAAATGAGATTTATGTCGGATGATAAGGCACTCCCGGTAATAAAGAAATACAGAAAATTCCATGATCATGGCACTACCTTTTTTTGTGAAGATGGATGGGTAAGTGTTGACCGGGGTGGTATTTACGCCAGCGATCCCCGTTTGCTCGATATAGAATTTGACGAAAATGACTTACGGTTATATGAAAGTAATAATCATTTTAACGGATTTATCCGTTGTGTCCGGGAAGGGAAAGAAAGCATTTGCCCGGTTGAAGCTGCGTTGCGTTCCGATACGATAAGTCATCTCTGTAATGTGATGATACGTTCAGAAGTATCTGTTTTGGAATGGGACCCAGAAAAGGAAGAAATAATAAATCCCATTGCAGAAATGGAGACACTAATGAAAAGGGCAATGAGAGAGCCCTATGTAATAAAGACAACCTGACAATAGTTTACAACACTACTGTTTGAAAGTTTAAAGTTTCACTCTAACCCCGACAGGGTTACTCGCTCGCATTTACCCCGTGAAATAATGCTTCGCATTAAATCTACGATTTATTTCACGGGGCAAGTCCATCGTTCAAACCTGCTCGTGAGACATTTTGTTCGATTTACTCAAAAAATGGTTCACAACCCTGTCAGGGTTGACATAGTTTTTTCGTGATTTAACCAAAAATATTAACTAACAAAACCATAGGAATATGAAAATCAGTAAACTCTTAATCTTTTTAGTCAGTTTGTTGCTTTTAAGCAACTAAATAGGTCGTATAATATTGATTTCAGAGTACGTGAAGCTGTTTAACGATTAATGCTATGAAAAGAAAACCCGACTTCATTCAAGGAGCCGGGTTTTTTGTTTACATCAAACCGGTTTACGTTTGTCGAGTCTTGGTAAGTTCTCTCAGACATTGTAACGTTTCGTTTACATCACTTTTGATCTGACCAATGTTGCTGGCCATGAACAAACCAAGTATCACGAGCAACAAGATAATTGTTAATAATAATAGATTTGTCATGACTTATTGATTTTAGCCATATCATCATCCGGTTTAAGCAAATCCATTGCTTTCAATCGTCGCAGTGATCTGATATTGGATTTTGCCCGCTCGATCTTGTGTTGCAATTCCCAAAAGATTTGGTGTATGTCCTCGCTGGCTTTGCGTAGTTCATGAATTCCCCGGTCATGTGTGATCTGACCATTTTGTATTGAGGTGATAATTTCACCAATTTCTTCTTCCAGTCGTTCCAGCCACATGCCTGAAAAGAATCTGAGAGTGAGTTTTTGTTTCGTTTTGCTCATGACATCACGTTTTTAAAGTTTTCAATTTGTTTGTGATGCTGGATTTTAAACTGCATAATTAACCCTCCATCAAATCCACTCGGAAAACTATACATGAGGAGTCCTGAGCGGGATAATTCGATGGTGACACGTCCCTGTGGAACCGTGATGTTTAATTTTTCTTTGGATGGATCCGGCCGGAAACAGGTAAGCGTCCTTTTTCTTTTTTTGTGGAAATTTGCAGGATAATCCGAAATGGATACCTTTGTAGAGTCTTGCTTTTTGTTTTTCATGCTTGTTAAATTTTAAGTGAGACATTTAGGGGAGTTCGTAGCTCCCCTTTTTTATTTAGACTAAATCCAGTTAAAAATAATAAAAATTTCTTTAATAAAAAAACAAAAATATATTAAGAAATATTTGGAAAATTCGTTTTCTATACTTATCTTTGCGTCGTAATTTTTTGAAGATCACTAATCAAGTGGTCGGTATACCATGAAAACAAAACTAAAACATGGGGATACTGGTCACTTTTTTTTATTTTAAAAATTCATTAATGAATACACTGAAAGAAGTTCGCAAAAGTAAGAAACTCAGCATGTCGGAAATTGAGAAGCTGACAGGCATTCAATGTGCCTTGCAAAGCCTAATTGAAACCGGAGTTACAAAGCCAGGTCGGCGAATGCAACGACGTTTTGAAAGCATACTCGGACATAATATCGACTGGGTTGAAACAATACATTGGAAGTCTTGCACACCGAAAAAAGCTGAACGTACATTAGAAAAATTGCTTGAACAAATTTACGGACTGGATAATGATGTTAGAAAGGAATTCATCCAACACCTGGTAAGAGTTACCGAACAGTTAAAGGAAAGATATCCGCGGTTGCAAAGAACTAAATTCAACGATACTAAGGCGTCTACGCAAGCAAATAACGGACTTTATGTATTACAATAAGGAATTATACAGTAATAACTAAAAAACAATGTAAAAATGGAAAAGCTAACAAAAGCGACAATGAAAATCTACTCGGTCAAAAACGTTTTGACGGGAGAAGAAAAAAGTGAAGAACATCTGATACCATCAGAATTTCAACGGGAAGAAAGTGCAATGACTTTCGAGGAAGCCATTAAACTTGAGCAGGATGCTGTTGAGAGTGATTTTCTAATACCACTACCAATACGGGAAGAAATTGACAGGGCTAAGAAACGACACGCGCTGGACAGTGGAACGACTGTCATAGAGGAAACGACAAAACCAGGCGAACAAGAATCTTTAATACCAAATATTGAATTCTGATGGCAGCTTTAACAAGACGATACAAAAGAGGTGAAAATCAGATTTATGATGATTTTTACGATAGGTTCCTAATGGAGAGTTTACTGAACGCACAAGCCAGGAGCAAGAGTTTCACCCATGCTGGCGATTGGAATGATCCAAATTTTTTAAAAAGTTTGATTTTGGAATGGGGAGGTATTGTCGACAAAGGCAGGAAAGAATTTGGCCGTTATTATTATCGAGAAGCTGAGGAGTTCCGACAAGCTCAGATTCCGATACTTCAGGATAAATTGCCCGAATACAAAACAATGCTGCTCAACTACCAACAGGAGCAAGTCAACATGGGTTGTTTCAAACCGGAAAAATTGCCGGATAGATTGGAAGAAGAAAAACTGGCAGTTGAAGCTGAACTGGATATTCGGATATCTGAATTGGGCGATTTTCAGGAACGATTAAAAAAGTTACCATTGAAACAACCGAAGCCGAAACTGATGCCACTGTTTCCATATTCTGTTGCCCACAAACAACGACAGTTGCTCGGAGCCTTCAAAATGAGTCGTGAGCCACTGATGCGGGATAGAAGATTGGTCGAATTGACCGGGCAATTAGTTGGTTCGAACAAAAATGGCTTGCGAATCATAATTGACAAACGAAGTCCGTATGTAGGAATGGCAGCCGCAGATTTCACGGCACTTGCAAAACAGTGGCATCTTGCGGGTGCAAAGATTGGTGCTGCAAAGTTTGCATTGGAAGTGAAGTTGGAAAAACAATCCCGGCAGGATGAATTCAGTGATTTGTGGCCTAAAATCAAGGAAAAACTTTTTGAGCAAAACCCTGAATGGAAGGATTTATTTTCATTACGATTCGAGGATATGCAAATTTTCGCTTGGCCACCTGATGTATTGAATCACTCAAGTGTTGAAGCGGAAAAGAAAGTTCAAATGAAGCGCACAACAAAGATACAACAGGAGGTCGACGCTAAGGAAGCGATTGATGAGCAGACGGTGGCTCAGGAAAAACTTAATCGTGAAAAAGAAGAATTAACAAATGAACTAAAAAATAAAAATGATGGATGAAAAATATGATATCGAAGAAACAATCAATGCGCTGTATGAAAAAGTTAAATGTATTCACCCAAATGGCGTGACAATTTTGGATTGCAATTTTGTTCTTTTGCTGGATGTCAGGAAACTGCTACAGGAACAAAATGTATTATTGAAAAGTTTATATGAGAAGCTTGACAAAGAAATTTTGGTAACAGTTCCAGAACTGAAAAAAAGGAATTTGTTCCAGAAGATATTTAACTAATTAGCTTTTCATGGTGTTTTTCCTTTTTTTGAGTTTTTACATGATGTGAAGGGTCTGAGAGAGCCGGGCAGGTTTGCTCAGATCCTTCTTTTAAAAGTTATTAAAAATATTATCCGTATATACTAATAGATGAGAAGAACTTTAAAAATATTGTTTGCACGTCAGGATTTGGATATCAGTAATGACTCCGGAGGTAAGTTCCCTCTCATGATCCTGACGTTTTTAATTTAATTGAAGTGATGGAATGGAATTATGAAGAAATTAAGAAAGTAGCAAAGCGTACCGGACGAAAAGTCAGCGATTTTTTAGCTATGGCTACAATAAATGATCCGTTTTACAAAGGCTCGCCAATAGATATTGAAAAAGCACAATGGTTTAAAGATATTTGGGATCGTTTTGGTTATGAAAAAGGCGTTCATATACGCAGGATTCATTACCAGTTAATCAGTCAGGAACAGCCAGTTAAGATGCCTAATAACAAGATATATGCCAACACAGATAAATGCTTTGATTATTTGAATCAGGCTTCAAGAGCAGCAAGATATTTGAATTTTGTTGATGCTTCTAATTTTGATGATCGAAGGAATGAAAAACCTACTATAAACACAGAAAATAAATATGATAATATAGATGTATACCAACAAGAAGGTGATTATTTTAATATTAGCTTAAGCGATTTTCCTGAACAGCCAAGTTATAATGTAATTGCAGAACAACAATCAACTTATTTATTAGAATTATGGTGTGAAAAAAGCACTATGAATGATGTATTAGAACCGTTCTGTTCCAGATATGGAATAAACTTCACAGCAGGAATGGGACAGGCATCAATCACCCAGGTTAATGAAATGTTAAAGGAACGAGCTGCCTGGGGCAAGGCGTTAAGAATATTTTATATTTCTGATTTTGATAACTCAGGTAAATCAATCCCTGTGGCCGTTGCTCGTAAAGTTGAATATTTTCTTGCTACGGCAGATGATGGATTAGATATAAAATTGGAGCAAATTGTATTGACTGAAAAGCAATGTATAAAATACAAACTACCAAAAGCACCAGGTGAAGAACGCCATACAAAGTTTGAGGATCAATACGGCGAAGGTATAACAGAATTGGATGCATTGGAAGCATTACACCCTGGGGAATTAGTTAAAATTGTAAAATCTTATATTTCGCCATATTATGAAAAAAATCAGGAACAGACTGATAAAGTTGAAGAATTAGTAAGTGATATACAAGACCAATTAGTAGATATTGAGGGACAAATTGCTGAAAATTATGAAGAAGAATATGATAAACTTTTTGGGGAATATACCAGAATAAAAAACGAATTTGAAGATCGTGTTGAAAAAATTTCAGAACAAACAAAGGTATTGTATTCAAAAATGAGTAATGAATTGGATAAAGAAGTTTATACGATGGATTATGAACCATTACCAGAACATGAATTAATCGAGGAAAGTGATGATTTTTTGTTTGATAGTAACAGGGATTATTTGAAACAATTGAACTATTATAAAAAATTTCAATATGACAAAACTGGTTACAAGAGATTGCCAATGATTAGAACAAAATGAAATTCTTATTCAACAAACGAAAGTCTAAGAAATTGATGAAACAAATCACGCACCTCAATACTTTACTTGAGGTGTCGGAGGGTTATTTGCAACATGACGAATATAGTAAAGAACGAGATAAAAAACTCGCTGAGCTTCGTAAATTGATGGTGACCGATGTAACTAATGGCCAATTTTAACTAACTTAAAAATACATGAAATTATGAAAGAAGAATTTGATTGGAAAACAATTAATGACATAATGAAAAACAGATCATCTGATCTGGGAAGGATATTATTATGGGCTCCTGTTAGGGAACGTTATAAAAAATTCATACCATATGTATATGACCCAAAAAATAATACATGGTACGGAATAACGACATCAAAAAGCAGGTACATAATTACAAGTGAACCTGGTGATATGGATATTTGGAAAGTTCGTAAAGATTTTCCAACACTGGCTTTAGAAAGTCTTTTAATAGCAAAACTTAAAAGAAGAAAAAGACATATTGAAGAAAGGGACAAACCTAAAACCACAATAAAAGAAAGAAAAAAACATCCGTCATTATTTTAAATAAACAATAGTCCGGGAAACAGCGTGCAAACGCTGAGACTGGTTTGTTCATCCCTTCCAGTCGTTTTCCTGGACTTGTTTTAGGGGGATGAATAATTAAAAATGAATAGGGATGAGACGTACAAGATTTAAAAAACGAAAGCAACGAAAAAAACGATACAACCAGATAATTGCAGTTGACTTAATTCCGATGATGAAACGACTTGAACATAACCCGCTTCCGATACCGGGATTCACAACATCCCGGATGCAGTACCTTGTACATTTGATAATATCTCACAAACAATACAAACACCCCGGAGCATACTCGTTGCTCAACATGGAATATATGATGAATGTAGTGCCTTGTGCTAATCAATATTTGAATTATCTGAGAAAAGAAGGAATTATTGAATGGATAAATTATAGTGCAGGACGTAACTCCCGGCTATACCGATTATGTGATGAAGGTAAAACAGAATACCGGGCAATTTCAGATAGAAAAATAATTCGTAGAATTGAACAAAACAATTATAAAATACGTTTGGGTAATAGTAAAAAATATCCTCATTTGAATAAGTCAATTCGTAAAGTTGAATTGGACTATGCAGGAGCATTAAAAACAGTTGAACTGGAATATAATAACAATTTGGATAATAATAATGCCGAAGGACGTCGTACTTTTTCTTATGCAGCAATATCAAAAATTGAATCAGGAGAAATTTATTTCAAAGTCAACGCAACAAACGGACGCTTGGATAGTAACTATACCAGTTTGCCTGGTGAATTGTTGAAACATCTGACTATTGATGGTCAGCCCTTGAGGGAAATGGATATTAGTAACGCTCAACCATTTTTTGTAGTAGCCCTGTTTCGTCCTACACTGGAAATAGAAAACTTAATGAGAAAGTTTTTAGGCAATTCTCTTACTATGTTAGTAAAAACCTTGGATATATTTGAATGTGAAGATGTTAAAAGATATACGTTACTGGTAACTACTGGTAAGTTTTATGATTTTATGATGACTAAATTTAAAGAGCATAACATTACTTTTACTGGTAGAAAAGATTTGAAACAACAGTTGTTTGTAGTATTTTTTGGTAAAAACTATGCATATAAATACAGCCCAGCTGCAAAGTTGTTTAAACGAATATTTCCAAATGTTCAAAGATTGTTTGATACAATAAAAAAAGATCATTATAATAAACTGGCAATATTCCTACAAAGAATAGAATCCTATACCATGTTGGAAAGAGTGACCAAAAATATTGAACTGGAATTGCCAGAATTACCACTTCTTACCAAACATGATAGTGTATTGCCTTTTGGGTCTTTCACGATTATGGTAGGCAAAGATATGGATAAAGTAAAAACGATTATGGTAAATACAATAAAAGAAGTGATAGGATTTGCCCCTCAAGGTAGAATGAAGAAATATCCAAAAATATGAAATTAATTTCAAGGTTTTTTCTATATATATATATTTATTATTTATTTATTATATATTCTTATTCTATACCACTATATTAGGATTTCCCTTGTAACTCGTTAATAAACAATATAAAAAAAAGGTATGTTACAAAGAAAAACAGTAAAAAATGAGTGCTATAAAACTTATAAAAACTATAAAACTAATTGGTCAACAATTCGTACGAACTTGGTCAGTCCATACGAAAAGATAAGAATCCGGTTTACAGGGTTTAACTTCGTTAAGTTAGTTAACGAGGTTCCCGGCCCAGTGAATTGTTCGAATTATCCCGGTAAGGTGGATTGGCCGGGTGTTGGCCATATATAAACTAAAATAATTAAGTAAATAGTTAAATATACAAATATCTTAATACGTTAAAAGTTATGGGTAGAAAATGTTTTATATGTAGCTCTAACAATAAGTTAGACATGGAAAAGAAATATTTGCAAGGAATTCCAATTAGTAAAATAGCCAAAGAGTATGGTGTTGCTTACCATTCGCTGTACGAACACTGCCAAAGTCACATCAGCCGGCAGTTAATTCAGAGTTGTAAGAAACAGGATGCCATCCAGTCGATGGATTTGATGGGTGAGTTTGCCCGGTTGATTGCAGATATTAAAAATATGATTGACCAGTTTAAGGATAAAAAGCAACATGGCCTAACATTAAAAGCAGTCGATACACTGATTCGTTTGTACTCAACTATGGCACAATTTGCAAGTGTATTCTACCAGGTACAGGCAGATGACCATGCAAACAACCGTGCTGTAATTGAACAGGAAATTAAGGAACAGCAACAAGAGGAGATAGGGCAATATTTGGATAATTTGAACGAGATTGAGAGGGCAATATATGTGCAACTGAACTTAAAAATGATTCAACCGGATCATGAATTCCTGTCAATGGATGGAACTTTCGAGGTTGTCATGGAGAAAATAAGAAGTTGTTTTCCTTATGATTTTCATTTCCCAGATGAGGAAATGATAAATGGTGAATGGGTAAAGCGGAAAATACCAGATGATAAACTACCAGAGGAAGAAGAAGTACAACCGTTTAAACGAACCCGATTTAATAAGGATATAGATGTCCAACCAGAGGAAGATCGTCCAGTACAACCAAGTAAACACTCGGATAAAACAGAAATAGAGTCGGAGCAGGAGCCAGAGGATACTCCGATGACAATAAAAGAAATCAAACCAACCGAGATACCAGGTGGTGAAGGTGGATTGAAACTCAGACGGCATTTGCTTGGTCGTTCAATTCAAAGTGGCCGGACGGTTGATGAAAGCGGCGTTACAGGGATTCCGTTTAGCGGACGGGAACAGGACAATCCATTTGGTGAGCGGGAGTATGCGGATGAATAACTGTTATTTATAAAGGATATTAATTATATAAAAGATCGTTATTTTTATAAAAGATAGTTCTATCTTTTAAATATATTTATTATATTTACGTCATGAAACAACTAAAAAAGGGGGTAAATATGATGAAACGCACTGAAAAACAAATACTTGCGGTTGGTTATGTAAGAGTATCTACCAACGGTCAGGTCGAAAACGGTATCAGTTTGCCAGCTCAAGAGGCTAAAATTAGAGCATGGGCAGAGGCAAACGATGCTGAACTATTGAACATCTTCCACGACCAGGGCATGTCAGGATCAAAAGCAGATCGTCCGGGCTTGCTCGAAGCCTTACAACTTGTACGTGAGCGTAAAGCTGCACTGGTTGTTTATTCACTATCCCGGTTCAGTCGCTCGACACGTGATACGTTGCGAATTGCTGACATGCTAAATAAGGCCGGGGCTGACTTGGTGTCGTTGAGTGAGCGTATCGACACGACGACGGCAGCCGGTAAAATGGTATTCCGTATGATGGCAGTGTTGAATGAATTTGAAAGGGATCAAATCAGTGAGCGAACACGGATGGCACTTTCACATCGAAGATCACAAGGCAAAAAGCTCGGTGGTATCGTACCGTACGGATACACCGCTAATGGTGAGGGTAATTTAACGGAGAATCCAACAGAACAACAGGTCATTCACCGTATACTCCGACGTAACGGTGTTGGCTGGAACCTGGCAAAGATTGCACGTTGGTTGAACGATAACGACATCGTAACGAAAACAGGTAAGCAGTGGTATCCACAAACAGTTAAAAACGTAATTAAAACTGCAAGTCATGAAAACAAAAATTAGAGCAGCAGGATACGTCCGCGTTAGTACACCCGGACAGACGGTCGAAGGTAAGCAATCACTGAATGTTCAGCGCGAAAGTATCCGACAGTTTGCTAAACAACACGACTACAAACTGACTGAAATTTACTCAGACGAAGGTATCAGCGGTGGTAGTGTAAAGGATCGTCATGCACTTCAACAATGTTTATTTGATGGTCAGGACGGGAAGTTTAGTTTACTTATTGTTCATCGGTTAAGTCGTTTTGGTCGTAATGCAGGTGAATTGATTGATAACCAGAAACAGTTGAAAAACGCTGGTATCGAACTGCGGTCGATCAGCGAAGGTATAGACTTCAGTACTAAATACGGTAAGTTTGTGCTTGGTGTGTTGGCTTTAGTAGCTGAGCTGGAACGTGATATTATCACTGAAACAATGTTAGAGGGTCGTATTGCAAAAGGTCGGCGAGGCATTCCAACAAGTGGTAATTTACCTTATGGTAGAACATTCAACAAGGAAACCAAGCAATGGGAACTTGATCCTGATGTCGTCAAGCAAATTGAACGTGCAGCGGATGAATACCTGGCCGGTGGTTCTCTGTTTGATATAGCTGAAACGTCCCCGATGAGCTACTCAAACTTGATCAAGACACTAACCGAACGTTGTGGAGATCAATGGACGGTGAATTTCGAGGGTGAAAAGCCTATCACTTACAAGATACCGAGAATACTCCCGGAAAAAATCATACAAAGGATAAAAGACCGGCTGGAATTTAACCGGACAAACAATCGCAGGGACTTGCCAAACAAATATGTTTTAGCAGGGTTTATTCGTTGCGAACATTGTGGAAACACTCTAAGAGGTCAGATACAAACGGTAAAAGGAGTTGAGTACAGATACTACACTCACGCTGGTGGTAAACACGAGAAATGTAAAAACTTTTCCTCTATTCATTTGCAACAAATCGAACGGGCAGTGTTTGAAACAATATTTGAAAACATTGTGGATGCTCCGAGTTTTGAGCGAGCAATTTCTGAAAGCCTGCCAGATGAAAAATTAATACTAAATTTAGAACTCGAAATCAAGGCCGATGAGAAGAAACTGAAAACCATCAGTCGGGAACTCGATAAGCTCGTTGACTTGGCTCTGTCCGGGACACTAAATAAAGAAACCATCCGGGCGAAGGAACAGGAATTAATCCAGGCAAAAGCAGACCTGACGGAACGGTTGGAAGCGAACCGGGATAAATTACGCACTATGCCAGATGTAAATAAGGTACGCAAAGAAGCGGAAGGTATACGACGCCAGTTATTAGAGCGTTTTAGTGGTAAGGCACGGTTAACAGAAATGAAGTTTGATGAAAAACGGGCATTGTTGCATTGGCTGTTTGATGGTAAAGATCAGACGGGTGCACCGTATGGGATTTATATCAACAAGATCGGTAAAAGGAAGGATCAGACAATTGATTATTTCCTGTACGGAAAGATAACCGGACTACGGACTTTGAAAGGCAATAACATTGATTACCAAACTTTGAATGATGATGAGCAAAATTATAATACTAATATTACTGCTTTTAACCTGTACTAATAAAAAAGAAAAAGCCATAGATAAAACCTTTATGATTATTTGTTTTGATGTTGAGGATTATACGTCACCAGAATCTGTGGGTATGGACGATATCCCAAAATGGCTGGCTGAAACCATGACGGAGGAAGGCGTAACCGGTTCTTTTTTTGTCATTGGCGAAAAAGCCCGTTCTATGGCGGAGCGAGGCCGGACTGACGTGATCGAAGCCATGGCAAAACACGACATTGGCAGTCACACTAATTATGGATCCATCCATCCCACCGTTACCGAAATCCTGGAGTATGCAACATGGGAGGAAGGGACCAGTAAGATGCTGCTTAATGAAACAGCCGGATTTAATGACCTGGAACGGATATTTGGTCAAAGACCGGTCGCACTTGCCAGGCACGGCGGCTCTTATGGTCCCCAGTTGGTGTCAGCGCTTTCGCAGATGGGCGCCGGATACGTATACTCACCCATCAGTTTGCCCGGACATAATGCCGTGTGGTTTTGCAACACCCTGAACTTCCATGGAGAAGGCAACTTCGGTTTTTTTGATGACAACTATTACCGCGATGATCTTTTTAACCCTATGCTGGATGACCTGAACAATCGAATTCCCAAAGCTATTGAAAACGTGGAGGTGGTTTCATTTTTTGCTAATCATCCAAGTAAGGTACGGAGCATACAATTCTGGGATTTCAATTATTACAAAGGAGCCAATCCGGGCCCGGACGAATGGGAAACACCTGAGTTGCGCCCGTTGGAATCAATGAAAATTGCGCGAAAAAATTTCAGGAGACTGATACAATTTCTAAAGAACCGGGATGACATCGAGCTCACCACTTACAGGGACCTGATGAAGCGGTTTTCTTATCAAAAAGTAGAGATCAATAAGGAAGAGCTGGAAAAGATCGCCCTGAGGATTGTTGAAGAAAAGGCGATTGTGATCGATGATTACTATTCGCCGGCTGAAGTTTTCACTGCCTTGTCATCCGCTCTTTCCAACTATCTTGAAAATGGACAATTGCCGAAAAAAGTAGGGATCGAAAGACCTTTTGGTCCAACGGAAATACCTTCTCAAAATCCCGAAGTTGATAAAATCACAAAAGTTCAGGCTTTGGAGCTGGCAAGACTTGCCAATGATTACGTAAAAATCAATAATCGATTACCTCACGCTTTATCGGTAAATGATAAGAAAATTGGTGCCGGATCGCTACTGGCTCTTTTCAGTAAGATGTATATAGTTATCAATGCCGGTGAAATACCTGATAGTATTCAAGTGCTTTCATTTGCCGCTTATCCGGCTGAAAATGAAGAAAACATCATTAAAAAAGTACAGGATTGCAAGGGATGGCCTGTACACAGGGAAGACCTCGACATGGGTCACCTAGTGGAAATGACCAAATTGCAGCTTTGGACATTAAAACCGGCTTTTGCCCGGTGAAAATTAAAAAAAATGTAGAACGACTCTCCGAGTCGTTTCTTTTTATTGCTAAAATAATAATATCGATAAAGGATATCTGTCCTCTTCCTGTCTGTAAAACTTGACTGATTTTTAGCGCAAGATTCTTCGACCAAGGAATTCCTCTTCCGGTCCATGAAGCGATATATCATTAATGAAAGATAGTAGTTGGACCGGTTTTCTTTTGTGTCTCATTCTTTCTACAATAATCAAACACCGATGGTGTTCAAAGAATAGATACAAAGCAATTGCTAAATGAAGTTTATTTACATCATTTCATTGTTGTAAAAGAAACGAAAGTATAATCGTTTATTCAAACCCCGACAGGGTTACTCGCTCCCTCAGGCATTAGCTCAATGCCGCTTGTGAGACATTCCGTTCACAAAATGGTTCACAACCCTGTCGGGGTTAACTTTGTAAGGTGGAAACACCTGACAGCATTTTAATAAAGAACATAGCTTCGCAAAGTAAT